>CAYRIG010000001.1:0-24129 GCA_964424315.1 uncultured Dehalococcoidia bacterium
AATTTCTACACCAAGCTTAAATTTCTTTGCTGGTTTACAAATAATTTTCCATTCAACAGGTGAAGTTTTTTCTACAAGTAAAATCTCTAATTTAGATTGAGAAGCACCAGAGAATACCCCATATAGCCTAGCATTTATAACACGTGTGTCGTTAAAAACCAACAAATCATCTTTTTTAAGATATTCTTTTATGTCCCGAAATTTACGGTTTTCAAGTTTCTTAGATATTCTGTCTATAACCATGAGCCTAGAAGAGTGGCGTGGTTCAGCAGGCTGATTTGCTATCAGATTATCTGGTAAAAAGTAATCAAAGTAATCTATATTCATTTGGCAATCTGTTTAAATAGGCGAATCAATAATTTAAAGATTATTTCTTCTTTTAGCGGATTCAAGAGTGTTTTTTAGAAGCATGGCTATAGTCATAGGACCGACACCTCCAGGAACAGGAGTAATTGCTGATGAAACGTCTTTAACGTTTTCGAAATCAACATCTCCTACCAACCTATATCCTGATTTGCGACTGTCATCTTGAATGCGGTTTGTACCTACATCAATCACAACTGCTCCTTTTTTGACCATATCTGCTTTAATAAAATTTTGTTGTCCAACCGCAGCAATAAGTATATCTGCTTGACTAGTTATATGATGAAGATTTTGAGTCATACTATGGCACACTGTGACAGTAGCGTTTGCTCCTTTATTACGCTGCATCAATAATAACCCCAAGGGTTTTCCAACTATTTCGCTCCTTCCGCAAATTACCACATGCTTGCCTGAAATCTCTATACCACTTTTAACCAATATATGCTGCACTCCTGCAGGGGTAGCCGGAACAAATCTAGGTTGGCCTTTCACCAAAAGTCCTACATTATATGGATGCAATCCATCAACATCTTTGTCTGGACTTATTACATTAATAATTTTTTCTTGATCAATGTGGTCTGGGAGAGGCAATTGCACCAATATTCCATCTACTTTGACATCTTTACTTAATTTAGCTACATAATCTTCCAATTCTTTTTGGCTTGTGGATTCTGGGAGATAATAATCTAAAGCCTCCATCCCCACACCTGTTGCTGACCTTTTCTTGTTTCTAACATAGACTTTAGAAGCCGAATCTTCTCCAACCAAAACTGCAGCTAGTCCTAGTGAAAATCCAGTGTTGGATTTTCTTATTAAATTTATTTCCGACGCTACAGATTTTGTTAAGTCATCTGCAATAGCTTTACCATCAAGTACAATAGACATTATTATTCCCTTAAGACACTATATATTACTAATATATTAAACTACACAATACAAATAAATGTTCTTTATCTTGTATTAAAATATCAATATAATGGTTCAATATAAAACGTCTGTAAAAATTAATCGGAGAAATTAAACTGTGAGCAAGCTTTCAACTAATTTACAATCAGGAAAGTTCACCGTAACTTGTGAATTGAATCCCCCTAAAGGCATTAACTTAGAAAAACTCTTTAAAAAAGCCGATATGTTAAAAGAACGGGTGGTAGCAATTAATATTACCGATTCGGCAGGTTCTAATATGACGATGGCACCTATTGCGGTATCTCACCTTTTGAACCACCGCGGCATTGAACCCATATTGCAAATTACAGGAAGAGATAGAAATAGAATAGCAATACAGGCAGATTTAATAGCAGCTAGCACACTTGGCATAACGAATGTTCTGACCATGAGCGGTGACCCTCCAAAACACGGAGACCACCCAGAAGCCAAACCTGTATTTGACTTAAACTCAACTCAAGTTCTAGATGCAATGAAAGCTATGCAGGCAGGAAAAGATCTTGGTGGAAATGCTCTTGAAAGTAATCCTGAATTCTTTCGAGGTGCCGTAGTAAATCCTGGTGCTAAAGACCTAGAAACTGAATTTGTCAAAATGGAACAAAAGGTTGCAAGCGGAGCCCAATTTTTTCAGACACAAGCCATATTTGAGCCAGATGCGTTGGGAAAATTTATGGCGACTGCCAAAAATTTTAATGTTCCAATTCTTGCCGGAATAATTGTTCTTAAATCTGCTAAGATGGCAAATTACCTCAATTCATATCTGCCCGGAATCTCTATACCGGAGAATATAATTAAAAGCCTTGATTTAAGCGACAGAGACGCTATAAAAAAGGAAAGCATTTCAATCACGGCAAATATCATCAAAGAAATTCATGAAATGTGTGATGGCATACACGTTATGGCGATAGGATGGGAAAACATGATCCCTAACATTCTTGATGAGTCAAATATAAGCAATTAAACAACGGTTATATTACCCAAATTATTATGCTAGTCACTGGCGTAGATGTAATTGAAATTGAACGCATAGGTAGGATTGCCGACCTATATAAGGATAGGTTTTTAAATAGAATCTATACATCTAGAGAATTGATTTATTGTAATAATAGAATCAATCAACTTTCTACTCGATTCGCTGCCAAAGAAGCTGTCATGAAAGCGCTGGGAACAGGCACAACAGTTAATTGGAAAGATATAGAAGTAACCAGAAACCCTGGGGAAGCACCACAGATTTTATTACACGGGAAAGCTAAAATTCATGCTTCCAAAAATAATATAAATAACCTCAGTGTATCTCTTTCTCATTCAAGAGAATTTGCAATAGCTGTAGTAGTAGGAACGATAGATAATCAAAAATGAAAATTGTTACTTCCGAAGAAATGAGAGATTTAGAAAATGCAGCATTCAAACAAGGCACATCTCAACACACATTGATGGAAAATGCTGGTTTAGGGATAGCTAGAAAAGCAAGAAACCTTTTGGGTAATCTAGCACCTAACAACATTCTTGTTTTGGTAGGCTCTGGTAACAATGGAAGTGACGCATTAATCGCTGCTAAATATCTCAAAATGTGGGGTGCAGAAGTAACAATTTATTTATGCTCAAATAGAAAAGAGTCGTATCCGAACATGACACCCCTACAAAATCTGGGGGTTCAAATTAAAAATTATTTAAATGACTCACAGCTAAGTGATTTGAAATTTGCGATTTATACATCTAACCTTCTTGTTGATGGAATTATGGGAACAGGCTTATCTAGATCAATTCAAGGAGACATTCTGCCCATATTTGAGTTAATCAAAAAAACCAATAATCAAAATCTTTACAGAATATCTGTTGACATCCCTTCAGGGCTTAATTCGGATACAGGAGACGCTGATGAACTAAGTATAAAGTCTGATTTAACCTTAACCTTTGGGTATCCTAAGCTTGGACTTTATTTAAATCAAGGATCCTCATTAACAGGCAAAGTTGAAGTTTTAGATATAGGAATCCCAAAAAATATCATCCCGCAATCCAAAATCAATTTAATAACTAGGTCTTGGGCAAAAAATGTTATTCCAAATAGGCCTAAAAATGCACATAAGGGGACTTTTGGTAAAACATTAATTATAGGCGGGTCCAAATTTTATACAGGAGCACCCTATCTATCTGCAATTGCCGCTGCTAGATCTGGGGTTGGATTAGTCACCCTCGCAGTAACAAGCGACGTTCAAAAATCCGTATCTTCGTTAACCCCGATTCCAACATATTTGCCTTTATCAGATCTTTCAAACGAAACAAGCCGGGATTATAACATCGAAATGCTTTTAAATAACATCACCAAATATAAATCTGTTTTGATTGGGCCGGGTTTTGGAACAGCTGTTGAAACCCAAAGGTTTTTACAAGACCTGTTAGAAAAAAAACCTAAACTTCCACCAGCAATATTGGATGCAGACGCAATTAATATGTTGAATAAAAACGATAACGAAGATTGGTGGTCTAATCTACCTTCTGAAACAATTTTAACTCCGCACTTAGCAGAATTTTCTAGATTGACTAATTTATCCATTGATAAGATAAATTCGGACAAAATAAACATTGCCTCAAAAATTGCAAGCGAATCTAAAACCTTTATTATCCTTAAAGGAGCTAATACCATTGTAGCTACGCCTACAGGTACAATTTTCATCAGCCCGTTTGCAAATCCATCTTTAGCTACAGCCGGTACAGGGGATGTTTTGGCAGGAATCATTGCTGGACTTTTGGCTCAAGGGCTTTCTCCTGAATCTGCTTCGATATTAGCTGTTTTTGTTCACGGGCAAGCCGGAAAATATGTAAATTGCCAATATGGAGATCAAGGAGCATTGGCAAGCGATCTACTAGAATATATCCCCAAATCTATAAAGCATAGTAGCAGCCAAAATTCTTAAGAAATATTGAGGAGCTAACTTGGCACAATTAAAAGGCAGAGATAGGAGTCGATATGTCTCTAATATGTTTTCGGCAATCGCCAAACGGTATGATTTACTCAATACAATAATTAGTGTGGGTCAGCATTGGATATGGAGAAGAAAAACAATATCTATAAGTACCGCTGATATCTCTGGCCGGGTACTAGATGTCGCTACTGGAACAGGAGACATGGCTATCCTTTTATCTAAAAACCCCAGATTTACTTCAATAATCGGGTTGGATTTCACTCCAGAAATGATTTCGATAGCCCGAAAAAAATCAAAGCCAGTTAATAATAAATTGTCTTATCTAGTGGCTGATTCGCACAATCTACCTTTTCCACCATCAACTTTTAATTTAGTTACGGTAGCTTTCGGCGTAAGAAATTTCATCGACATTGATAAAGCACTAAACGAAATAAAACAAGCACTTTGCAAAGGTGGGAAAATAACAATATTGGAAATTGTAAAAAACCCATCTGAATCACCCTTAACAAAATTGTTTGGTTATTATTTCAAAAATATTGTTCCTTTATTCGGTTTAATATTTGCTGGCAACAAGAGCGCCTACAAATATCTCCCTGAATCGGTCGGCAGTTTTATAACATGTGGTGAGATTGTACGGTTGATGAAAAAATCTGGTTTCAGCAATATAACTACTCAAAGCATGTCATTTGGTTCTGTATCCATAATCTCAGGAGAAAAATGTGAAGAGCAATTTTAAACATAAAATCTCCCAAAAATCAATTTAAGTCTAAGCTCCTTATCTCCAATCTTGAAGCCGTTTCTTGTATGAATTCAACAACCTCTTTATGCAAAGGAATTCCATTAAGTAATCTGTCATTTTCATCTTTGAATTCTGGCAACCCTGGATATAAAACTTCGTTAAACCCAGGGGCTGGTTTAGAATCCACCAATTTACCCAACATATCGTCCATATTTTTCTTAAATTCATTTAAATCAGTAAATGCAGATATGTCATAAGCAGCAAAAAGATGTTTGTTGGTGGCTTCATGACCTTCCAGCATACTAGGTATGCCTCCAGACATTAGAGAACACATTATTTCATTTACTAAAGATAAGCCATATCCCTTGTGTGACCCTATTTCCCTAGTACCACCAAGTGGTAACAATGGAGGAATATCAATATGATCTTCTACTTTATATTCTTCCATTATAGGAACACCATTTTCGTCAGACACCCACCCAGGCATTAATTTTTTACCACTCCTTTGAGCTAACCTAACCTTATTTCCTGCAACCGAACATGTTGCAGCATCAAATAAGAATGTTGGCTTGTTATTTGTTGGGGCCGCCACTGCTATTGGATTTGTTCCTAATAAAGGCTCAGCAGAAAAAGTTGGAACAACCCTCAGGCCTCCGGTGGTCATGCACATCCCTAACATATCTTCTTTAGCGGCTATCAAAGCATGATGTCCTATCGCTCCCGAATGACCTGCATTTCTCATTGTCACAATGCCAACACCTACCTTTTTGGCTTTTTGTATCGCTATCTTCATTGCCTTTGGTCCTAAAATTATGGCTAATCCAGTATCGGCATCTACAGTGGCAGTTGATGGCGACTCTTTTACAATTTTCCAATTTGCTCTTGGTTTAATTATTTGATCTTTATAATAACTAATATATTCTTTCAACATATTAGAAACACCATGGCTTTCTACCCCCCGCAAATCCGATTCGACTAACACTTCAGATGCAATAGTTGCATCTTCAATAGTCTCTCCCATCCTTTCAAATATTTGTTTAACAGTTTCCCTTAAATCCTTATGGTCTACACGAACTTGGTCTTTAGTTGGTACTTTAAAACGTTCTAACATGAGTTTTCTCCTACAATGAATTTTTGAACTATAGATTTGCAGTAAATATAACTCCAGTTCCAATACAATATATTTATTTATATTTAAACTCTAGATATATACAAAAGAAATTCTTTATTGAAATTTAGTATACAGAAGCCTAGGCTAAACCGCTGGCTTGTGGTAAATTATTACCTAATAGGACATGCATAAGCAGTTCAAAATGTCTCTCAACTACAGTAGTGTGGAGAAGCGAAATGAAGAAATACATGATTTTTATTAAAACCTTTTTGCCTGTTATAGCAATAACATTAGCTATATTAGGAAGTAATTCTCAGGCGCATGCAGCGACAACAGCGCTAGATGCTACAATTGCATCTTTAAAATCTGAGGTTTCCCAGGCTTTAGCTCAAGCTAATCTGGCTAAGTCAGCCACGACTTTAGCCGAGAAAAAGAGCTATGCGAATAAAGCTAATAGTATAATTACGGGCTCAGGTGGCGTACTTGAACTTGCATCTGCTGCAAGTGTACAGTCTCAAGGAGCGCTTGACTCTGCAACAGCTAATGAAGACGACGATGCGATTGCTTATACTACTACTATAAATACCGCAATTACAAACATATCTTCTTGGTCAGCTGTATCAAGTGATGCTGCTGGGCAAGCTGCTTCAGCAAGTTCATCTAGCCTAGCCGATATATACATTGGGCCAGGTGGTAACACATTAATCTCTGGTTTAGAAGCATCTTTAAATGGCTGGGGAAGCCATCCTGGGATAAGTCAAGCTGAATCAGCTAGTACAAGCCTATCAGGTGTTGATACTACTGTATCTATCCCTGCTGTAACACTGCCTTCGACTGGCGGACAATCTTTGGACATGGCAATAGTCCTTCTTGCATTATTTGGTCTCGTCTTTATAGGAACCGGGACTTCTGCCGTATACGCTTATTCAAAATCTAAATATTGATATAGAAATAAACCTACCATCTTATAATAAGGCGGTAGGTTTATTATAATCTACATATGGGTTTCAAAAGAATAAGCACTCATTTTTCTGACATTAATTCTAATATCTCCACGATTATTGAAAATAGCCTTCAAATTAATGATCAGCCTGTGATTGTTACATGTGATATTTGTGGATTCCAGTTTACTGACATGCATTGTAAACTTAAATGCACCAAATGTGGTTACATGCGTGACTGTAGCGATCCATAAAAACAAGCGTCTTTCCTTTGCAAATGGATAAAAGAAACTTATTTCGGTTTATATCAAATTCCTATTCATCCCCAATTAAAATCCTCCTGTATTTACGTTTTGGTTACATAGGATTTGCCATATTTGTTTTATCTGGGTTTTACTCAAGCTGTATTTTTAATACAAAAAATGATAATGAAACTACATGGAATGAACTCCCAAGTGCTTTTGAAGTTTTATCCGCCTCTATCAATGAAATGGAGAATTTGAACTCATTCCATTTTAAGTCTACTGGCTCTATTTCAGCCACAGAAAATTTACTCTTAACTCAAATCCAAGGTGAACTCATTAAACCTAATTATATGAACTTACAAATAAATGGTTCTTATTCTTCAGGACTAGTATTTAAAACAAGATTAATCTCACATGATGGCAAAGGTTTAATTTTAAATCCGCTGAACAAAAAGTGGGAACCAGTTTCTGAAAACTTCAATCCAACAGGATTTTTTACTCCGCACAAAGGCATATCGAAAATCATGAGCGAATTATACGATGTTCAGATTTCGTCCTCAGATAGTTCAGATAGTTATTATCAGTTAAATGGGATGTTGAATTCGGATTCATTAAATTACTTACTAGGAGAGATTCCGCAACAATCACATATCAAAGTAGTATTATCAATAGGCAAGAATAATAAGTTACTATACCAAGCTAAACTGAACGGCAAATTTACGGAATCAAAACCTAATAACGATTTGTTTATCGATATAACTAAACACAACCAACCAGTAAAGATAGAAATCCCCATCATTGAATGATTACAAATTTATTCTCTATAAATAAAATTCGTTCAAAAATATCAACGTTTGGTGGATTATTTCCTGTATGTCTAGCTGTTTTTATAGCAGCTGACGACCAAACTGTTATTGCAACCATCTTTCCTCCCATAATGAAAGATTTGCAGATAAATATTTCAGATATCGACAAAGCTGCTTGGACCATAACAGGATATTTACTGGGATATATATGTATGATGCCTGTAGTCGGAAAATTATCCGATACATTTGGCCACAAACGTCTGCTTACTATCGTATTAATTGTTTTTGCCATAGGTTCTATGTTGGTTGGATTGAGTAACAATCTCGAATTTCTTGTTGCAAGTAGAATATTCCAGGCAATAGCCGCTGGCGCTACTATTCCACTAGCGATCAGTATCGCAAATACTTCATTACCAAAAAACCAACATCTTATTGCGTACGGGATTATAGCTGCCACTGCCGAAATTGGAGGTATTATAGGTCCTTTGTGGGGCGGAATAATAATAAATGTCCTGGACTGGCGATGGGTCTTTTGGTTAAACATACCTTTGATAATCTTGATTATTCCTATTATTTATAAGAATGTTAAACCCCATCACAAAAAAAATGAAAGTATTGACTATTCAGGTGCATTTTTTCTAACACTGGCATTAATATTTTTGACGTTATTGATTTCGAGATTACAAACCTTAAACTTAACAACTTATTTATGCAGCATATTTGCCGTATTAACTATCAGTGGCTTCATTCTTAGACAGATTATAGCTAAATATCCTTTAGTCCCCCATGAGTTGTTTTCTAAAGAATTCATTTTCGCGCATATGACTCAATTCCTGGTTGGAATCGCACTAATAATAGGAATGGTAACTGTACCTCTTATGGCAAATACAATTTTTGAACTATCGCCCCTTCACTCAGGATTTTGGCTTTTAAGAATGACCTTAGGCGTAGCCATGGGAGCTTTAGCTGGAAGTATATTAGGCAACAAATATAGTAACCGATTTATAATTATTTCAGGATTGATTTTATCTTCACTAGGATATTGGTTCTTAGCAAACTGGAATCAAAATATATCAGAACCACTGTTAACTATACATTTATTTGTAACTGGAACAGGACTAGGATGCCTTATTGCACCGATAACTCATTCAGCTACTAATCAGGCTGGAGATTATAATCAAGGAATCGCAGCATCATTGATTAACACTACTAAATTTTTAGGGATGGCGTTAGGAATTTCTTCAATTTCAGTATGGGGAGCATATCGGTTTAAACAACTAAATTCTGATTTTACTTTATCTTTTTTAACTACTGATAGTACAGCTGTGAATCAACTAGTAACTAACGGGATGACTGTTTTAACTGAATTTTTTTTAATAGGCATGGTGGTATGTTTAATTGCAATGATACCAGCATTTTTATTAGGTCGGAATTAAGAATTTTATATTAAAATCAGACTTTTCTATTGCTAGTAGTGTACCAAGGAAGACCATCAACGATTTCTTTTTTATAATCCGTAAATATATTACCCCATCTAGATATCGCTATTTCCGCCACTTTTGCAAAAACCAGTCTTATCTCTTCCTCTGCACCTGGATGGGTACGCATTTCAATCACATGTCTGATTGTACGCATATTTGCCGACCATCCGATATTTGTAGCCAAGCCCATTGGAGCCAATCTTCTAAAAGCAGAGGTTGCTTCCTTCTTAATTGTAAAACTTTTATCTTCTTGATCTAGTTCAAACATATCTGCAAGTTCATTTTGCAGTTTACTTAACTCTTCCATCTTTGTCATATATATCTTCATTGCTTCATCATCTTCTTTTATGACTGTAGGAGCGTACCAATTAATGTCTGTAAGCCTAGCATAACGCAAACTTTCTTGAGACATTGCCGAACCTACCCGATGCCTTACCAATTCATGGGTAAAAACCCTGCTAACATCTGCAAAAAAGAAATTTGCTGTCACATGTTCAAATATTGACCCATCGCCTTTTTGAAGAGTGTTTTCTATATAATCGCTGTTAGTTTTGCGTACCCTGGTAACATTTGGATTTAATGTTGTTCCAAATGACCTATAACAACTCCTTCCATATATTTCTGTCAGTAATTCTGCAGATGATTCAGCATCTGAACTCCAATCAGGTACTCCCAAATGCTCCAACAATTGGTTAATGCCTTCTTGATTAGACTGTGTTTCTCCTAAGAGAAACACCTTCGGCTCGACTACTACACCCATGAATTTTCACACCTCTATATACTCATTTCATAAATCAAAATTAATCATGTATATACCATACACAATTGCTTCAGACAGATTATACACTTGATTTGTTGAACGTTGACAGTATCACAAACAGGATATAGTCTCAAAAAGCATATTCATCGAATTTATATAAAATCAAAAGTGCAGGAGTTAGAAATGGATCTAGGTATACAAGGGAAAGTGGCATTTATCACCGGCGGCAGCAGGGGCTTGGGGAAAGCTGCTGCGATATCGCTTGCAAAAGAAGGAGCTAGGGTTGGTATTTGTAGTAGGGATGAAAATAGTGTTGCCGATACAATTGAAGAACTAAAAAGTTTAGGTTCACCGGCCCAAGGGTTTGTGGGGGATATTTCAGATTTATCTCAACTCAAAACTTTACATTCCAAAATTACTAGAGAACTAGGTGTAATAGAAATATTGGTCAATAATGTCGGTGGATCAAAGGCAAAAGGTGATTTCACCGGAACAACCCTTCAGGGTTTTCAAGCAACATTTGATTTGAATCTTTTTGGCTCATTCGAATTGATGAAACTCGTAACACCAAACATGATATCCAGAAAATGGGGTAGGGTGATTAATATAGCTTCGATTTGGGGAAGGGAATATGGTGGAAATATTTCCTATATGTCTGCTAAAGCTGCTTTAATTGCAGCCACTAAACATGCCGCAGTATCATTAGTACAGCATGGCATCCTCATTAACAGCGTAGCCCCTGGGTCAGTTGCCCATGCCCAGGGAAGCTGGGAAAAATTTCAAAATGAGAATACTAAAGAAACTGTCGATGATTTTATAAAGAATAATCTGCCTATGGGGAAATTCGGATGGCCTGAGCCGGTTGGAGATCTAGTTGCATTTTTATCATCTGACCGTATAGGGTTTATGGCAGGTTCTTGTATTGTAATTGACGGCGGTCAAAGTTACTCAATGTTATGACCAATCAGTTTTATTAAACATACCAAGGAAATCTATGTGAAACAACAACGGACAATCTATTTTAACGACGCCAGACATTACTATTTATTCGTGTTCGAGCCTCCAATGACATTAGAAGATGCATGCCGGCCTATAGACGAATGTTCAGGCACATCGATAGATACTTTCATTTACGGAGTAGCTAGAGCTGATGGTCTTTTTTATAATTCGAAAGCAGGAATGCAGTTCAAGCATGGCGAACATGGAACAGATTCACCTGGATTTAAGCAGGCTGCTTATTGGCGACTATGGAATAACCTACAAAGTTTAATTGATAGAGGCATAGATCCATTATCAGTCCTTATAGATAAAGCCCATTCACAAAACATGGAGTTTTTCGCTAGCTTACGGCTAGGTGCTTACGGTGGAATCAACCCTGAATTCCTACTGGAAAACGGGGGTGGCGGATTTTTGCACCGGGAGGTTAGAAACCATCAATCAAAGGTGTTAAAAGAACTTGCTGATGATTATCAAACTGACGGTTTGGAACTTGATTTTGCAGCCCCTCCTGCCGGAGACAGTTATTTATTGCCTGAAAATCATACACTTGAAGATAAAGGCATTATAACCGACTGGGTTTCAGAGATATCTTCGATAGTTAAAAATCGTAATAAGCCAAAGGTTTTGGGTGCTAGAATTTACCCAACTGAAAGATTAAATTTATCTGCGGGCATCGATGTAAAAAAGATGATATCTGAAGGTTTATTAGATTATGTGACCCCAATGATATATGGATACAATATATTAGATTCTAACATGCCAATAGAATGGTTAATTGATTTAACTAAAAACTCTGATACTTCAGTTTATCCAATGCTCCAGCCAAGGTATCACGATAATGAAAATGACCTATATCAATTAGAATACGCAACCCCTGAGATGATGTATGCGTCAGCAGCCAATTTTTATGATAAAGGTGCAGATGGACTCTATACCCATTCCCTGCAATGGCCCTTATCTGCGACAGAAACAAGGATTCTTTCAGGTATTGGCAATAAATCAGTGCTGAAAGAAAAAAATAAACATTATTTTATCAATAGAGCAACCGATATTATCTCCAAAGTGGATTATAAAACCCATCTTCCAATCACTATTCCAATAGAAAAAATTGGCGCACCACATCCGCTAGAATTTTATATCTCTGACGACGTAGAAAACCTATCAGAAAGAATCACGGAGATTACATTTAAAATCCGCATACATGATCTTGTCTCCGCAGACCAGATAAATCTCAATTTAAACGGGAAATCCATAATAAATGAAACCTGTAAAAGAAGTTACGGAGATGTTAAACCATATAACCTGATGTGGCTAGAATTCACTCTGGAAAAAGTTCGCCCGTGTAAGGGAAAGAATATTCTTGAGATTATTCTAGTAGAAAGAGCGAAAGACCTTATAAGTCCTATCCGTATTGAGGACGTCGAAATAATTATTGAATATGGTTCATATCCAACAACTTCAGGTTAATTTTTATTGCGTAATGTCGGCTCTCAAATTGTTTGCCTTCAACAATTCAATGTTAACTATATTTTCAGGTGTTTTGCCAATCAAAACGTCTCCAACCTGACCTGCTGCTCGTTGTTCTAGTTCAAGTACAGCTTCCTGTGAAAAAAATGCAGTGTGAGGAGTCACTATAATATTTTCATTTTTGATTAACCTGTGATTTGTATCAGGTTTTATATCAACCAAAACATCTACCCCTGCACCCGCAATAGTTTGCGAATTTATTGCTTCATGTAAAGCATCTTCATCAATCAATCCTCCTCGAGCGCAATTAATAAGAAATGCATCATCCCTCATCATTCTAAATTGTTCATTGCCAAACATATTTGCAGTAGCAGGTATAAGAGGAGAATGTAAAGTGACAAAATGAGACTGCGCCAATAAATCGTCTAATTCAACTTTTTTAACTTCCAATTGATTCATAAAATTAGAGTCGATCATTGGGTCAAAAGATAAAACTTCCAGTCCAAACGCTTGTGCTTTTTTAGCTACCATCCTACCTATTCTCCCAAAACCAACAATTCCTAGCTTTTTGCCCCTTAACCTCATTATACGCATGCCCAATCCAGCATTTCCCCAACCTGATAATTTAGTATCATTATTATGCAAAACTATTTTTCTGTTCCATGCCAACAAAAGCCCCATTACATGGTCAGATACTTCGTCTACACAATAATCTGGTACATATGTTACAATAATCCCTTGCTTCGTTGCTTCTCCCACATCAATGTTGTCAACTCCAACCCCGAACCTACCAATTACCTTACAATTTTTGGCTGAATTAACAACGTTATCTGTAACTTTGGCAAAACAAGTCAATATACCATCAACTTCTTTAGCTAGGTCTACTAAGGTATCTTCATTTCCATCAGGTGCAACTATCAACTCAATACCATATTTGGCCAATACTTTCTTCTCTGGTTCTACTGAAGGCCATACATAATCGGTAATAAGAACTTTTTTTGCCGACATATTCACACCTCTTTATTAATTATCATACTTACATGACCATCGGATTAAATTGACACCCGTCTACAAATAAATCAAAGAAGTCTTCTGTAGTTTCAAGTTCAATATGTTCTATATTCTTACATATTTCTTCTATTTGCGATCTCAATCTGCCCGAAAGCAGCATCTGGGTAGCCCCTTCAAGAGCTGTATTACCCACGCGATGTATATTTTCATATCTTACATTGGCAATAAACCCAATCCTGACAGCATTTTCAACATCTATATAGTTCCCAAAACCGCCAGCAATATACATTGTCGGAATATCTTCGGCGGCTATCCCATATTCTCTTAAAACTATCTTTTGACCACAATAATTTGCAGATTTTGCCTGCGCTAATGCACTGATATCGCTTCTAGACAAAGAAAGATTATATTCGGGTGCAATAATAAATTCACTCAAACCATTTTCCAAGACTCCCAGGTAATTCATTTTGCCCGATTTTTTGAGTTCTGCTAGAAGATCTATCAATCCTGAACCGCAAATGCCTGTTGGTTTAACCTCAGATATTGTTTTATATTTGACTCTATCTCCCTCAAATTGAACGTGCTCTATTGCTCCATCATATGCAGGCATCCCATATTGAATTTCACCACCTTCAAAAGCAGGGCCCGCAGGGCAAGAAGCAGCAATCATTCTATTTTTGTTCCCTACAACAACTTCTGTATTCGTTCCGACATCCACTAACATAGAAACCTGTTCGTTTTGACCCATGCCAACAGCAAGTAAATCAGCTGCCACATCTGAACCGACATGGCATCCTATTAAAGGCCCTCCATATACATTCGCTTCAGGAAACACTCGTAACCCAATTTGTTTAGCTTTTATATTTAACGCTGTGGTTGTAATTTTGTTTTGGTTAAATTCAATCTCAACCTTTGATTTATATGGTTTTTCTCCTATGCTACTTACATCTAATCCAAAGAGAAGGTCTCTCATAGTCGCATTACCTACTACCACTATTTCATAAATACACCTTCTGTGGAATTTCAACTTTCTGCTCATCAACCCAATTTCAAAATTTATTGATGAAATCATCACTTTTTGTAATTCACCATTATATTCAGAGGTGTCGTATGAAATTCTATTCATTACATCGCTGCCCCCGAATTTTTGAGGGTTTTCAAAAGAAGTTATATATTTAATTTCCCCAGTTTCTAAATCCAATAAATTCATGACCACTGTAGTGGTTCCAACGTCTATAGCTATTCCATAAATAAACCCTTTGAATTTATCTATTATTTTGCCATTGTAATAAACATTCTCTCCGCATCTTTGAGTTAAACTATCCAACTCTACTTCTCTTTTTACTGATTCAGTCAAAATTTTTGGCTGCCTGCGTAGTACATTAAACTCAACTTCAGCATTAGCATCGCCGATGGAGGCCTGACATGCTAAACGAAACCCTTCAGTCAGAAATGATTCTGCAGGCATAGGAGGGTTTAAAGAAGAGGCGCCCTTTTTAACCTCTACTATACATTCATGACATTTCCCATTACGGCCACAGGAAGTTGGCACCCGCACATTTAAAATATCGGCATATTCAAATAAGGTTTTATTTGAAACAGATTCTAGTTTTTGATCGCTATAATTGACAGGAGCCATTTGATTATCATTCCTTGTGAGTTTTAAATGTTAAATCAAACCACTTTTAAGCTTAAGATTTGACAAACTTTCTACACACTACGTAAGTCGAGGTTAGTATTAATTGACTACACTTCCCAAGCATTACGATAATCTAACTTATCACTTCCTTTGCAAGGGAAAAGTGAACCATCAGTGACGGATCTATCTTGATTCCTGCAACCAAATTTTGCAGTGCAATTATCGTCAGCATTTTTGTAAGGACATCGCCATTTAGAAACTTCTGTTACATTTAAAGCTATATTTTCATATATTGCTTCAAGCTTCTTTATGCTTTCGATATATCTATTCTTGTTTATTTTGCTAGAACTCAAAGCTACATTTCCATTAGTTGAAATTATTCTTGAATTGCTAAAGTTTTCGCAATTTCCACACAATCGATGGCATCTTTACCATAACCATCAGCACCCATATCATCGGCAAAGTCCTGAGTAACAGGAGCACCCCCTACCATAATCTTTACCTCTTCCCTCATCCCTTCATCTTCGAAAGCTTGTATGACTCTACCCATGTTGGGCATAGTGGTTGTAAGCAAAGCCGACATTCCCAATACTTTAGCTTCATGTTCTTGCACAGCATCGATAAATTCTTCTGGCTTTGTATCAACCCCTAAATCATGTACTACAAATCCAGCGCCCCTTAACATCATGATACACAAATTCTTCCCTATATCATGTAAGTCGCCTTTTACTGTACCCATAATCACAATACCTACAGGGGGTATATCTGAAGCTGAAAGAATTGGTTCTATATGTACCATTCCTGCTTTCATTGCTCTTGCAGAAATAAGAACCTCTGGCACAAAAATAATGTTGTCCCTAAATTTTATCCCTACAATAGCCATACCTGCTATTAAACCATCATCCATCACAGTATTAGCCGCAAATCCAGAGTTGAGAGCTTTTGAGGTTAATTGGTCAACAAGTTTATCGTTACCTGTTATCAAAGCATATGCGATTTCCTGCATCAAGGGGTCTGTTTTCTCATACATTTCTTGGATGTGTTTTAATTCTGAAGGATTAGCAATGTGCTTCATCTCCTGCAACACACCCTCATTGACTATCGGCATATTTATACTCCAAACCTAAATCAAATTTTTCAAAATACCATTATACTCAACTATCGATAAATAGTAACCTAAATGAACTTATTGAAGTCTTCCATCTCTGTAGGCCTGTAGATAATTAACACAAAACTCATCCTTTCCTGTCAACATATCTATAGCCAAGCCCATTTTTTCAGAAGTTGTATCAATTTTATATACTTCTTCCAACTTTATTTGTATGGGATCTATCAAGCCTGCATTAATACCAGATTCTAGACCTAGGTATATAAATGCCTGGTTAATTAATTTTCTCATTGGCATTCCAAATGAAACGTTGCTAAGACCCATACCTATATGTAACTGGCCCCCATATTCTTCCCTTATTTTTCTAACAGCATCAAAATAATGATTTCCGTATTCAGAATTGACTGAAATAGGAAATACAATTACATCTAAATAAATTTTATCCAACGAAAATCCTATTCGTGCCAATTCATCTAATATTTTTTTTGCATTTTCTATACGGTCATCTTCATCTTGGGGCATACCTGTTTCGCTAGTTGCCATTGCAATAACATTTGCTTTATATGACAATGCCATCTCAAAAACTTCCGGGCGTTCAAAAGCCACTGAGTTAATTAGAGGAGAAACTCCATTATTTTTGTACGCTTTCAAACCAGCTTCGATGATATCCGAGTTAGATGAATCTATACTGATTGGCACGGATGATGCTTTTTGCGCAACCTCAACAGTACGGGTCATGCATTTTTTCTGTATTTCTAAATCATAATGTACTTCATCAACATTTATATCAACATAATCAGACCCCGCTTTAATTTGTTTATAAACAGCATTCTCAATATATTGTTCTCCTTCTAATTTCGCCTCTTCATCCTCCCCTATCAAATTAGTCATGGCTATTAGAAAATGCTTAATCTGTCCTTGTTGATATGGTTGGGTTTCTTTGAACCAATCAGGGACTTTCATCAGGTTTTGGTCTCCAGATTTGTTTATGTAATTTACAGCCTCAAATCCGTCATCTGTCTTTACTATTCTTTTGCCATTCGAACGAAACACCCTCGTAGCATGGATGTTTTCACCTACAATTACAAATTTGTCGGGCATATCACTAAAATTTCTCCGTTTATTTTATAGAAGGCTGGAGGCTTCTCAGCCTACCGAGTTTTCCTCAGTCCATTCTTTTACAGCCTTTGGTATTTCAAGCAAATTTTCTAACTTGGTGGCTAACGGTATCGCGCACTCAGGTGCTATAAGAGGAACTCCCGCATCCAAACACCTATACACTTCCTCTCTAACATCCTGTGGTCCTTTACTATATAAAGTAACCGGGTTATTAACATTACCAACAAGTTGTATTCGCCCATCAACTATTTCCATCGCTTTAGCAGGGTCATTTCTAGAATCAAAATGAAAGGCAGCCATTTTATTTTGTGCTATATAATCCATCCTGTCCAAAGTATAACCACAAATATGCAATATCAGAGGAACTTTTAACTCTTCTACAGCTTCTTGATGTATATCTAACAAAAACCTTTTATAATATTCTCCGCTTACTAAATCTCCTGTAGCATGGTCAGGGTATGTTAATACATCTGCTCCTGCGTCAATTTGCGCTTGACCAAATAATACAGATATCTCTTTTAATTTATCTAAGCACTTGATAGTCAATGCAGGATCATCAATTGACATAAGTAAAAAGGTTTCTACTCCAAAAACATGGTATGCCAAGGTCCACGGGCCCATAGTTTTACCAATAATTGCAACCTCATCACCAAATTCTTGCTTTAGTATTTTTATTGAATCTATGATTGCCACATTATCTTGATGCTGTAAAAAATTATTTGGGATATTGATATCTTCAACAGATTTCCAAATAGGATTACTCATTCTCACAGTAGGCCAATTATCTTTCTGTTCCCATTGCATTTCACAACCCAATGCTGAAGATTCCTGAATAATAGTAAAATATGGAGCTATTGAATCAAACCCCAATTCTGTATACCCCGTAGAAGCTAATCTTGCATTAAGTTCAGGGTCTCTACAAGCATCTGGGAAAGGCGCATCGACTAAATCCATAAGCTCAACTGTTGCTACGTTCGTTGGATTTGAGACAGGAGTGCGATCAACCGGTAATCCATTAAGTGCATTCATAACTCTTTCTTTAGGCGTCATTTTTTCAATTGTAACCATTGATTTCCTCCACATTTTCTTTAGTTAATAAGCATAAGTTTTTCATTCTTGGGTGGAAAACCCTAGAGTATTTGTAGTCATTTGGCCCCTCATTGAGTCGGCATCCAACATATCTTGTGTTCCAGTTATATTTCGAGCATAAGGAAGAATAATGCGAATCAATTTATCTCTTCGATATCCTCCAGGGAACATTACTTTAGTATTGTCTATTTTCTCCATATTTCCATATCTTACCAATCCCTGAATTGTTGCACGTTTACGCAATTCTGGGTTTTTAAATTCACCAGTTGTTGTCACTTCATAAATAGTTCTCCCGTTGTTATCGGAAGAATTTATAATCAAGGTTAAAGGAGAGCGAAGATCTTTAATGCTAATCACACCATCTGGATGCTTGTGGTCAGCCGGCTTTTCTACGGCTAGTTTTATCAAAAATTTTACTGGACGCTCATATAATTCTCCATTAGGAAACTTGGCTTGGTTATTAGTATTGGGCACAGAAACCATTCCGCCCAAATTGATTAGCTGATCTCTTATTTCACTTATCCTGATTGAAACACCTGGAACCTTACTAAATGTCCAAACAGTGTAAATACCGTTTTTTTCATATAAACCCACGCTGATATTATTAAAGTTAGGGTCAATGGATATTAGTTCCGAACAACTTCCAATCCTATCTAAAACATCCTTGATATTTTCTTTATTAGCTAATTGATTCATTTTATTGCCTTATTACTTATTTATATTTTATCGCTTGAGTAATTTGAAACAACAGATTTTATGGCAGAAATATGATCAGGTGTTGTGCCACAACATCCCCCAAATATATTTATTTTTATATCAATTAATTCTTTAACCTTATCAGCCATAAATTCAGGAGTTTCAGGGTAAATTATCCTACCATTAACAATTTTAGGAAACCCAGCATTACTGTGTATGACTAAAGGTCCGTCATCTACGGTTCTCATTATTTTCGCTATTTTAACCATGTTTTCTATACCATTTCCACAATTTGTTCCTACAGCATCTGCACCTTTTTTCCTAATTTCTTTAACCGCCTCTTCAGGAGTTACCCCCATCATGGTAAAAAACCCCCTAGGACCTAAATCAAATGTCATTGTAGCCATTACCACTAAATTCGTGTTTCGTTTTGCAGATTCTACGGCCAAAAGAGTTTCTTCTAAAGAAGTCATGGTTTCTATTATTACTCCATCTGCTCCACCTTTCTCTAATGCCTGAATCTGTTCTGTAAATCCATCAAACATTTCCTGTTCACTCACAGGTCCTAAAGGTTGTAAGAATTCACCCGTAGGACCAACTGAACCGACAACAAATTTATCTCTAGGACATACACTCTTTGCATGTTGTGCCGCTTTCATATTAATTTTTACCAAATCTTCTCTTAACCCATATTTAGCCAGCATGAAAGGATTACCGCCAAATGAATTTGTTAAAACTAAATCAGCTCCGCTTTTAAAATAATCATCTGCCATTTTGACAATCAAACCAGGATTGGTTAGGTTGAGCTCCTCAGGACATCCTCCCGGCTCCAATCCATTGCTCTGCAAATAAGTTCCTGTCGCACCGTCTGATAATAGATTGGAGCCACTTTCAATTTTTTTTAGCAAATCCATTTCCAGTTTATCCTTAATATTCCATCCAATGGTCATAGGCACCAGGATCAGTTTTTCTTTTGCCTTCTCTGTCTAAATCCCTAATTCTTGCCACAAAGTCTTGTGGGAATTTCTCATTAAATCTATTAACCGTATCGTTCAAAATATTGTTTATTTCCCCTTGTACAAAAAACGCTTCTCCCCAAATGAATCCGTTTAAATAATCGTCACTCCCATAACTATTTTCAAACATAGCGATAGCATCAGCACCTTCTTGGAATCTATTATCTAATTGCCCAGATAATTTATCACCACCAAACACAACTTCTACTTGTAATGGGATTTCTTTCCAGTACAAAATACGAACACTGATATTTTCTACTTTATTGTTCATTTTCTTTTCAAATTGATTCAGTACACTAATTACCAAAGATTAATCCACCTTAATCAACAATGTCTAAATAAAATAATGGCATTTAGTTAAAGGTATTATACTATTTTTATATTTGTTGACCGTGATAAAAACCAATGTTAGACTCGAAATTGTTTGATTGTTTAATTTGGTAAGGTGAAAAATGAACCCTAAAGAACTGGCCTTTAAACCCGCTTCAGCACTGCGGGATTTGATTTTGAAAAAAGAGATTTCCCCGGTTGAACTAACACAAGTTTATCTTGACCGAATAAATAATTTGGACCAAAATCTGAATTCTTTTATAACGACTATTCCAGAACAAGCTATTAAAGATGCTAAGTCAGCTGAAAAAGCTGTAATGGACAAAAGGATGCTTGGTCCTCTTCATGGCATTCCTATATCGATAAAAGACCTTGAATATACAAAGGACATAAAAACAACAATGGGTTCATTGGTTTTTAAGAATAAGATTCCTGAATTCGATTCTATTGTGGTTGAAAGAATACGTCAATCTGGAGCTATAATTTTGGGAAAAACAAACACCCCAGAATTCGGACTTTTAGGATCCACAGAAAATAGATTGGGTGATTCCAAATGGCAAAATCATTGCAGAAATCCATGGAACACGGAAATGACATCTGGTGGTTCAAGTGGTGGTGCTGCTGCCGCTATATCATCTGGATTATGTGCTTTAGCCACAGGAAGTGACGGGGGAGGGTCAATAAGAATACCTGCTAGCTTTTGTGGTGTTTACGGTATAAAACCAACCTTGGGAACGATTCCTAGGTACCCTGGTTTTCCTACTAAACCTATCGCTAACCAAACTAGTCAAGCCGGCCCCATAACTAGAAGCGTTAAAGATTCTATAATGTTGCTAAGTGTTCTTTCTGGACACGACGATAGGGACCCAATATCTCTTAAAAAACACCTCAATGAATTAACGGATTTAAAAGAGGCCAACTTTGATAAATTGCGAATTGGATGGATTGACCATTTCGGTTTTGGACAGATTGATGACGAAGTTACATCAATCTGCAAAAAAGCGGTCGAATCACTACAACAAAAGGCAAATGTTGAATTAGTTAAAATCGACACAGGTGCTCCATTCGAAGCGTTTTGGACATTATTTAGCACAAATGTTTTCGCCTCATATCACAAATTATATGAAAACAATAAATCTGAACTGGCTTGGTACACACAAAAATGTCTTGAATATGGATCTACAGTAACTGGAACTGATTACGCTCGTGCTGTAGGTGAAGTTGATATCATCAAGGCGAAATTCGCCTCCGCTTTTGAAAATTTTGATTTGATATTTACTCCAACAACTTCTGTTCCAGCATTCCCAATTGGCAACCCTCCTGAACAAATAAATGGCATTGAAGTAAATGAATTTTGGGGTGCATTTCCAAATACATTTCCTATAAATATGATAGGGAATCCTGCAGCCAGTATACCGTGTGGTTTTACTAAAAATAAACTCCCGGTAGGACTGCATATAATCGGCAAACCTAATGCTGAATCAACGATTCTATCGGCTTCTCTCAAATTAGAGTCCATTAATCCATGGATTCAGGAAATTCCTCCAGTTTCGTAAATGCAGATCTTTACTAGAAAATCAGTTCAGCACAATAAATTTATACACATGCCTTAGTTGGTTGTCAGAAAGTATAACGATTACCGCAGATAAAGCCAAAACGGTACCAAAAGGGATTGTTACTGAGCGTATATTTTTATCTATTATCATTTTAATTACACTGAATACGGCACCAAGCATAATCGACAAATAAATTATTATTAAAGAATCTGGGAATCCAAAAAGTAATCCAGTAACCACTACCAATTTAATATCTCCTCCTCCAATAAACCCTGGATATGCATAATAAATCCCCGCTCCAAAAATCACCAAAACTATAGATGTAAAGCTTGTATTTATAATCGAACCCATATATCCGTTCAGTCCTAAGAGCGTTCTTTCATAACCCATCACATTCCAAAAGGGGATTATAAATATCAAAATACAAATCAAAGGAAACGTTAGATGGTTTGGCAACTTTCTGCTCTTGAAATCGATTACGGCCAAAAATAAAAAAACCACTATCCACAACAACTTGAATATGAAATCGAAGGTTAATCCATGTTGATAAAAAAGAGTAATCATGGATATCGCAACCGTCAATTCCAATAACAGTTGCGTCACACTTTTAATCCTTATGCTCCCTTTACTTCGGGTTAGCAAGAAAAGATTTCCAATTATTGGCACTAAATAAAACTTCGGAAATCTAGATAAAAACCCTAGGTCAATAAATGTCTTTTTACCCTCAGTATCTGTATCCGGTAAAAACAAAAGACTACATCTAAATAAAGTGGAACACACCAAAATGATTGCAAAAACTGTACCCATCAATTACTCCAATTAAATTTCCACCTATTATCTTAAATATATGACTCTAACATCTGCTACCAACAAATTAAACACATAATAACTAGAACAATTTTCTGCTTGCTTTTTAAAGCATAAAGTGGATTATTATGGCATAGTACAAACTATTAATATCAACGTGTTAAAATGATAAAAAATCTATTCAAAATGGTTCTGTCATTAATATTAATGCTCTTTGCATCAACAATGCTTTTGGCTGGCTGTGAATCTTCTGAATCATCATTGGTTTTTTCTTCCCATCGTAATGGCAATTTAGATATATATTCAATAAATCCCACTACTTTAGAAGAAGTGAATTTGACCAATAGCAGATACGACGAATCTAAGCCCACAGTTGCAAAAAGCGGGAATGAAATCGTTTTCATAACAAAAGACGTAAATAGATACTCGATAGAAACCATGGCGATATCTGGTGGACTTAGAACCCAATTAACTAAAAATTCTAATGACCTACCGCTGTTCAGCAACATTGAGTGGTCACCAAATTCTGATAGATTGTCGTTTATTCAATCGATTACCTCTACTCCAGCAAAGTCCGGGTTATATATTGTTGAAACAAATGATAGTAATCCAATGAGATTAACTTCACTCAAGGTTCACACGGGTGGAAATTTTTCTAAAGATGGTTCAAGAGTAGTTTTCACAGTTGAAGATGCTTATCAACAAGGCACTTATGTGAGAAATCCAAATGGAGTAAACGAATATAGGCTAACGACAACAATCGACTCTAATCCAATGTGGTCGCCTGTTGCCAATAAAATCGCTTACGTTTCTGAAACCAACTATACATCAGATATTTACCTGATGGATGATGATGGTTCAAATATAAAAAGGTTAACGAATGACTCATATATAAAAAGCAATATCTCCTGGTCACCAGATGGCAGGTATATCCTATTTGTTTCAAAACATAGCTGTTGGGACCGTGTTGACCTTTT
>CAYRIG010000001.1:24139-25860 GCA_964424315.1 uncultured Dehalococcoidia bacterium
ATACATTGTTCTGATGCTATGGAACAAAGAGAATCGAGCGAGGAGCTAGACCCAGACATATATGATCCCGAAATATACATAGTTGATACTCGGCAAGATAATCCAGAACCAAAGCAATTGACCCACAATTCAGTATTAGATGAAACTCCAGTTTGGTCTCCTGATGGTTCAAAAATAGCTTTTGTCTCATATTTGGATGGAGATGCAGAAATATTTACTATGTCCGGTACAGGTGGCAACCAGCAACGACTAACTAACAATATCTACGAAGACATTAATCCTTCTTGGTAATATCTGGTAAATTATTTATACTGATACCCGACACCCAATGAGAAAGGTATAAAATTAGTAACCATATTTACAAAAGAATAATCGTTAAAATAGGGACAACCCTTCTAACTGACAAAAATAACAGCCTCAACACCGAAGTTATCAATCTCCTTGCCAAACAAATTGATTCTTTAAGATTAAATGGTGTACAGATTATTTTAGTATCTTCAGGTGCAGTAGCAGCTGGACGACAGGTTTTAAAAAAACAAAAAGACAAAAACCCTATCGCAATCAGGCAAGCTTTGGCAGCAACTGGTCAAATTCAACTAATGAATCAATATACTGAAATATTTGAGGAATATGATATACCAATTGCCCAGGCTTTACTCACGCGCAAAGATGTATCAGACAGGCTAAGCTATTTAAACATAAGAAATACCTTAATCAATTTATTAGAGATGAATGTTTTACCTATCATCAATGAAAATGATGTGGTTGCAGTGGAAGAAATCGAAAATCATGACTTCGGCGATAATGATAATCTATCTGCACTGGTTGCAAACCTAATAGACGCAGATCTACTTATTATTCTAGGTAAGACTCGTGGGGTCTTTACGTCAGATCCAAACATAGATCCAAAAGCCCAATTTCTGACAAATATCGACTTGATGAACCCAAATGTAAATTTAAATGCCGGTGGTCCTTCAGATACAAAAGGCAGGGGCGGAATGGCTACGAAACTACAGGCTGCTAAACTTGCCACCTCTTCAGGGTCCAATGTAATAATATGTAACGGTTTGGAACCAGACATATTGCTTCGTTTGGTAAAAGGAGAGCCAATAGGATCGCTAATCTCTGCCACCAATTCTAAACTGGAAAGTAGAAAAAGATGGATGGTCAGTAATTTAACCAATACCGGATTTGTGCAAATTGATCAGGGCGCTCAACAAGCAATTCTTGATGGAAACACAAGCCTATTGCCAGCTGGAATAATTAATATTAAAGGTATATTTGCTAGAGGTGATATCGTATCAATTCACGACAGCTATTCAAAACTGATTGCAGCAGGTATATCTAATTATAGTGCTTCAGAATCAAAGAAAATTCAGGGCAAACAGTCGAATCAAATACATACTTTATTAGGGCATCATTACGGAGATGAACTCATTCATAGGGATAATATGGTAATCATTAATGATAAAGACGTTAATGTATAAATTATATTTTTATAAACAATCAATTCTTACAATTGTTTCATCTAATCTAGGAGTTAGATATGAATGAACTTATTAAAAAAGCTATGCTGTCTCAAGAAGCTTTTAAATCTTTGTCTCTTACTGATAGCCAATATCGTAATTCGATGCTAGAAGAATTGGCTAATTCCCTGAACGATAATAAAAATCATATACTAAATGAAATGGTAACCTAGCCCTAGCCGGGGTAAACGGTCA
>CAYRIG010000002.1:0-17958 GCA_964424315.1 uncultured Dehalococcoidia bacterium
TTGCAGAAACAAGAATTAACTCGGTGCGTTCTATCAAAAACATATAGTCATTTAATCTATTTAAATAATTTGGAGTTTCGATATGGAATATAGAACTTTAGGCAAGACAAATTTAAAGATAAGCAGGCTTGGTATAGGGCTAGTCAAAATCGGGGAAGCAGAAATGTTAACCCAACTAGATAAATCCAATTTATTACTTAATACAGCATTAGACAATGGCATTAATTTTTTAGATACAGCAGCTTGTTATGGAAATTCCGAAGAAGTAATAGGTAAGACAGTTTCCCATAGAAGAGATGAATATGTATTAGCAAGCAAAGCGGGACATTCGGTTGGAGAACAAAAAGGAAAACCTTGGACCGCTAAAACTATCATCCATAGCGTTGAAAGAAGTCTTACAAGGATGAACACTGAATATTTGGATCTAGTTCAATTACATACATGCGACGTTGCAACTCTTGAAAAGGGCGAAGTAATAAAAGCGTTACAAGAATTGAAAAAATCTGGTAAAACAAGATTTGTAGGATATAGTGGTGATGAAGAAGCAGCGCAATGGGCAGTTGAGTCTGATCTATTTGACACATTGCAAACAAGCCTTAACTTGGTTGACCAACATTCTTTGAGATATATAGAACAAGCCCAAACGAATCAAATTGGCGTAATTATCAAACGCCCTATAGCAAATGCTATATGGGATTCTAAAGTAACTAAGAGCGCTGCACCTAACAGTTACGGCAACAGAGCAAAACTGATGAAGACATTAGGCCCAATTATAGATGCACCTGAAAATTATCAAGAATTGGCTCTTGGATTCGTTTTAACCAATCCCCATGTAGACACAGCTATCGTAGGTACTGGAAACACCCAACATCTAATAGAGAACATTAATTTGGCGAATTCCAAATACGAGCTAAAAAACTCTACCATGAAAGACATTAAACAAAGATTCAATAAATTCGATGATATGTGGTTAGGAGAAACTTAGTCCGATTCGGCCTTACCCAAGATATTTTTGCTTATTATTTCTTTCATCATTTCATTAGTACCACCAGCTATAGCCCAAAGTCTGTAATCTCTAGCAAATCTCTCTGCACTTAATTCTCGGATATAGCCATAACCTCCATGCATTTGAACTGTTTCATAAGCAACTCTATTAACAACTTGCATCGTATGTAATTTCGCCATCGACACTTCTTTGCTACAAGCAATTCCTTTAGAATATAGTTCAGCTGCCATATAGTTCAGCGCTTTTGCTGATTCAATCTCAGTTGCTAGTTCAGCTACTTTATGACGAATAACTTGATGATATTTTAAAAACTTGCCAAAGGTTTTACGATTTGAAAGGTATCCTATAGTGTCAGATAAAGTATCTTCAGCTGCACTGGCACTCATAACTGAAGCCAATAACCTCTCTCTTTGTAATCCACTCGCAAGTTGGTAAAACCCTTCATTTTCCACACCTAGTAAATTTGACCCAGAAACTTCAACATTATCAAAAACAAGTTCGGCCGTATCAGATGAACGCATACCTGTTTTATCCAATTTTTTTGTAACACTTATACCGGGTGTTGAAGATGGTATTATGAATTGCGAAATGTTTTGGTGATATTTTTCGGAATTATTAGTTTTTGCAGCCAAGAAAAACAAATCGCCATACACACCATTGGTGATAAAGGTTTTAGTACCATTTATAACCCAATACCCATTTTTTTTTGTGGCTGTTGTAGATATTCCTGCCATATCAGAACCAGCATCCGGTTCAGTGATAGCAAGAGCACAAATTCGGTTTCCTTTAACGATATCAGGCATATATTCTGATTTTTGTTTATCGGTTCCATATTTGTGCAGCCAAGGCGAAGACATATCTGTATGGACTATAATACTGAAACCCACTCCACCAGATTTGCACTTGGCTAGTTCTTCTGCCAATACAACTGTCATCCAAAAGTCAGTTTGAGATCCTCCAAATTTTTCTTCAAATTCCAGCCCTAAAAATCCTAATTCGCCCATTTCTTGGAAAACCGACTTAGGAATATATCCTTGTTCCTCCCAATAATCGACATTAGGTAATAATTCGGTTTTAACAAAATCTCTTACTGTTTCTCTAAATAGCCTATGTTGTTGTTGGAAATTATTATTGTTCATCGGTATGTTTTAATACTCATAGGGTTATAAGTATGTTATACGTAGGTGAAGACATTTTTGCAATCTACACCGACCATGAATTACTTAGCTTTCTCTATATCCCTCAGTTCAGATCGTCTAATTTTACCGCTAATTGTTTTCGGCAATTCTTCTACAAAGTCTATCTCCCTTGGATATTTATATGGTGCAGTTACAGATTTGACATGATTTTGTAATTCCATCTTAAGTTTTTCACTAGGAGGTTCTTTGCTAGTTAGTACGACATAGGCTTTAACTATTTCACCTCGTATAGGATCAGGTTTTCCTATGACAGCAGCTTCGGCTACTGAATCATGCTCAACAAGAGCTGATTCAACTTCAAACGGTCCAATCCTATATGATGAACTTATAATGACATCATCTGCTCTACCTACGAACCAATAATATCCGTCTTCATCAACATATCCGCGATCCCCAGTATAATACCATGGCCCACGAAAGCATTTGCTATTAGCTTCTGCATTTTTCCAATAGCCATCAAATAAACCAACCGGGAAGTCAGGTTTTATTGATATTGCTATCTCTCCTTCTTCTCCTATCGACAACTCCTCGCCATCTTCATTGACTATAGCCATTTTGAAACCAGGAGCAGCCACACCCATAGATCCTGGTTTAGCCTTCATTCCAGGAAACGTAGCAACACACAGTACAGTTTCTGTTTGTCCATATCCTTCCCAAATATGGTGGCCGGTCCCTTTTTTCCAAACATCAATCACCTCGGGATTAAGCGCTTCTCCCGCACCAGTACAATGCCTTAAAGATGCCGGAGAGAAATCATCTAGATTTTCAAGTACCAACATTCGATAAGCAGTAGGAGGGGCAAAAAACGTTGTTATCGGATATTTTTCTAGCATTTTTAATGTATCAGCTGCGTCGAACCTACCCCGCATATCCCAAACAAATATGGCCGCTCCCATATTCCATGGCGCATAAAAATGAGTCCATGCTGCTTGCGCCCAACCAGTATCTGAAAGAGTCCAATGTAAATCAGTGGGCCGGTTATCAAGCCAATAACGCCCAGTGATGATATGACCTATAGGATAAGATGCATGAGTATTTAAAACCATTTTGGGATATCCCGTAGTACCAGAAGTGAAATATATGATCAAAGGCTCAGTGGAAAGGTTATTAGGATGCGGATGAATATCAGTTGATCCCTCTATCAAGTCTTCGTATTTTATATAATCATCAGTATCTCCAACAACAATGACTTTCTTAAGCGTTGGACATTCTTCCCACACTTCAATAA
Source organism: uncultured Dehalococcoidia bacterium (assembly GCA_964424315.1). GTDB lineage: Bacteria > Chloroflexota > Dehalococcoidia > Lucifugimonadales > OSU-TB39 > OSU-TB39. The sequence goes on from CAYRIG010000002.1 coordinate 3,434, forward strand.
TTTTGCCCAAATTTTCCGGGTCTGTAATTGCTACAGAAGACTCACTTGCATTTATCCGGTAGGTTATGTCGGAAGTAGTCAATAAAGGGGTCCCTGGTACAGGAACAAATAATCCTCTTACAGAAGCAATCATTATCTCCCACCATTCAACTAAACGGGGGAGCATTACAAATATCTTATCTCCAGATTTAGTTCCTATATCCTTCAAGCCATTTGATAATCGGTTCGTTCTATGGGTAAATTCAGAAAATGAAATTTCACGATCATTACCATCAGGATCAACCCACACCATAGCTGTCTTAGATGAATCTTCACCCCATTTGTCAAATACATCGAAAGCCCAATTAAATCTTTCTGGAACATCCAATTTAAAATCTTTATATGTCTGGGAATAGTCCCCTATATTATATGTCTGTTTCATTATTTTAATATTTTAAAGGTAATGGAGTAGTTTTTTCACTATTTAATGTACCAATTTGTTCTCTTGAGTAATTAAGTTCTTTAACAATTTGGTTGGTATGCTCTCCTAGAAACGGAGCTTCACCAGATATTTTTAAATTCTTATTGTTGATTAATGCAGGTAAACCAGCAATTTGCAAATCATTATATTTGGACCAGACACCCCTATATTTGAATTGAGTATTTCCTATAACTTCTTCAATTGTATTTACCACAGAAGCTGGAACATTTACCTGTAACAAGAGTTTTTCCCATTCCTTTGATGTTTTTGTTATAAATAGTTTATTTAACCGCTCAGCAATAAATTCACGATTTTTGGCTCGTTCATTTAAATCCCAATCTTTCATATCTTCCAACTCAGTTAAATCACAAAACATACTCCAAAAATGATTTTCATCAACAATACCTAAAGTAATCCAAGAATCATCGGAACACTTGAAAATATTATAATGCGGTAAATAGGTAACATTGGGATAACCCTTTATAGACGAATTAGAATAATGTTTAACAAATTCCAAGTTCAAAATTGATAGAACTGACTCTGCCATCGACAAATCTATATAACAACCTTGTCCGGTATTGGTTCGGCCTGCTATAGAAGATAATATAAATATACAGGCATAGAAAGCGGAACTTACATCTGCGATTAAAATACTTGGAGGGTCTAACTCTTTATCTCTATCATCAATCGAGTAATAGCCTGAAGCGGCAAGATAATTTATGTCGTGACCAGTCCTTCCAGCCCATGGACCCTCTTGACCATAACCTGATATAGAACAATAGATCAATTTATCATTAACCTTATTCAATGATAAATAATCGACGCCCAATCTCTTGGCTACGCCTGGTCTCCATCCTTCTAAGACTACATCAGAAATCCTAACTAGGTCATAGATCAAATCTTTTCCAGCCTGTGTTTTCAAATCGATACTTATACTTTCTTTTCCGATATTCAAACTAGTCCACATGGCACCGGATTTCCTAAACGGATCACCATCTGGAGATTCAACCTTTATCACTCTTGCTCCTAGGGATATTAAAATTGAGGAACAAAGCGGTCCTGGTAAATTAGACGAAAAATCCAGCACTGTAATATTTTCGATAGGTTTCAATACTTCACCTTTAAACAAAAATTCATTATTTATCTTACTAAAATATTAATAAGCTGAAAAATAGATTGGTGTATAGAAAGTGAAATGTTACACTCAATTAATTGGTAAATTATTCCAAAAACAAATATTTCAGGAGATATATATGGCTTATAGACTAGGAGTAGATGTAGGAGGTACCTTTACTGATTTATCTATATATGATGATATTACCGGCACTTTAAACATTTACAAAACTCCGTCGACTCCAGAAAACCAATCCAAAGCTGTTAAGCAAGGGGTATTGAACCTCATTAACAACATGAAAATAGATCCTGCATCAATTGAATTTTTCATCCATGGCACTACTGTAGCCACAAATACACTACTTGAAAGAGACGGAGCTAAAACAGCCCTTATAGTCACCAGAGGATTTAGAGATGTACTGGAGATTGGAAGACAGGAAAGGCCAGATTTATATAACTGGAAAATAAAACGCGCCTCACCAATAGTCCCAAGAAATTTGCGTTTCGAAATAACAGAGAGGATGTCCTATCAGGGTGAAGTCCTATCACCTCTAAATTTAGATGAACTCGATGAGATATCATCTCTTATACAAAAAAATGAGATAGATTCACTCTCTATATGTTTACTTCATTCATATTCAAATCCTAAACACGAAGAAATAATAGGGAATTATTTTGAAAAACATTTACCACAATTAACGATTGCTTTATCAAATAAAATCTTAGCTGAATTTAAAGAATATGAACGAATGAGCACTACTACAATTAATTCCTATGTGGCTCCTAGAATGGAACGGTATTTAAAAGATTTAAATCAAGCAGTTAATGAAATAGGAATAAAATCAGATTTACATATCATGCAATCGAACGGAGGCACGACTACTGCTTCAGAAGCAATTGCTAAACCTGTGCATACAATTCTATCCGGACCAGCAGCTGGTGTAGTTGGAGGTATATCCATAGCAAGTGATGCTGGAGAAGAAAATTCGATATCTGTAGATATGGGCGGGACTAGTTTTGATATTTCACTTTGCTATAAAGGTGAAATTAAACGTTCACAAGAAAGTGAAATTTCCCGTTTACCAATAAAAGTACCAATGATCGATATACATACATTAGGAGCCGGGGGTGGTAGTATCGCGTGGATAGATCCAGGAGGAGCATTACGAGTCGGTCCATCAAGTGCAGGAGCCGACCCAGGTCCAGCTTGTTACGGGAAAGGTGGAAACGAACCTACCGTTACTGACGCGAATTTGGTATTAGGAAGATTATCTAGTTCTTCAATGCTAGCTGGTGAAGTCGGATTAGATATAAACAAATCTATAAATGTAATTGAAACAAAACTTGCAAAACCTTTAGGCTTGACAGTAGAACAGGTTGCTGCCGGAATAATTAAAGTTATCAATGCAAGTATGATAAAAGGTATCAGGGTAGTATCAGTGGCTAAAGGTTATGACCCAAGAGATTTTGCACTTATCGCCTTTGGAGGAGCAGGACCATTACATGCTGCTGAATTGGCAGAAGAATTGGAGATACCAAAAGTAGTTGTCCCAGTAGCCCCGGGGGTCACTTCAGCACTAGGGTTATTGATGTCCGATTTGAGACATGATTACGTTCAAACAGTTCTACGAAACATGGAGGACGTGAAAATTTCTGAACTGAATACACTATTCAAAAACATGGAATCAGATGCTACTCAACAAATGTCTCGAGAAGGGATAGATAAAAAAGACATTCAACTTATAAGATTATTAGACATCCGATATCTCGGACAAGCCTATGATCTTCAAGTACCTATCGCAGGTGGTACACTCAACAATGATGACTTACGATTAGCTCGAGAAAGATTCAATGAAGCTCATAAATCACTTTATGGATTTTCTATCGATGAAAATCCTACGGAAATAGTGAACGTTAGAGTAACTAGTGTTGCTGGACTTACTAAACCATCTCTCAGTAATACGACCCAAAATAACCAAAAGATAAATAATCCGTCGAAACGTGATGTGATATTTGGAGAAGATAAATTATCCACAGATATTTTCTTTAGAGAAAATTTATCCTCAGGAGATAAAATTATAGGTCCAGCAGTAATAGAACAAATAGATTCGACAACTCTTATTCTGCCAAAACAAAAAGCACATATTGACGAGTCCCAGAACATAATAATAGGAGGAGTTGCAAATGGATAAAGCAAAATCATTTGACCCTATCACATTAGAAGTTATGCGAAACGCATTTTATTCCATAGCTGATGAAATGATAGTAGCGTTGATACGAGCCAGTTACTCAACAAATATCAAAGATAGAAGAGACACGTCTTGTGCCATTTACACAGCAACCGGAGACGTTGTTGTTGTTGCTCAAAGTGAAATAGGTACTCCACTTCACTTAGGTACAATGCACTCCGCAGTACAATCAGCTATGAGCTCTTATCCTTTTGACCAATTAGTGGAAGGAGATGCAATAGCTACAAATACCCCTTATCCTGCGGGTCCTGGTCATCTGAATGATTTATGCTTAATTTCACCTATTTTCCACAAGGGTAAATTAATAGCGATAACCGCTAATCAGGCGCATCATGTGGATATGGGTGGATTTGCACCGGGGTCAATGCCTTTTGGAGTTCACGAAATATTCCAAGAAGGTTTTCAAATACCTCCAATCAAATTGTTTAGGAAAGGAGAATTATACGACGAATTCTGGAATTTGATCTCTAACAATGTTAGAACACCTGTAGAAGTGAAAGGTGATCTACTAGCACAATTTGCTGCAAATACGGTTGGCTCAAAAAGGCTAAATGAATTAGCAGACAAATACAGTGTCAAAGTAATCGACATGTATCTGCAAGAAATGCTCAATTATTCAGAAAGGCGTATGAAACAAGCTTTAAACCAAATACCACAAGGCAATTATTCCTATTCGGATTTTATTGAAGGAGACGGCATTGATGATAAATTATTCAAAATCGAACTTGATTTAAAAGTGAAGGGTGAATCAATAATTGCCGATTTTAGTTCCTCAGATGATGCATCTAAAGGTCCTCTAAATTGTCGATGGCCATCAGTAGCTGCTTGCGTTTATTACATTTTAAAAGCAGTTTTGGATCCTGAGCTCCCTCCAAATGCAGGAGCATACAGGCCAATACAAGTTAAGGTAAGAGATGGTAGTCTACTTTCAGCTCAATATCCTAATGCTGTATGCAACGCTAACATTATAACGACCCAAAGAATTGTTGACTGTTTACTTGGAGCATTATCATCAGCAATACCAGATAAAGTCGCAGCCGCCTCTTCTGGAACAATGAACCTACTGAATATAGGTGGTGTTGATGACCGTAGTGGAATATATTACAACTATGTTGAAACATACGGAGGAGGGCAGGGTGCTATGCATGATAGTGACGGAATGGACGCAGTGCAAAATCACATGACGAATACAAGAAATGCACCTGTAGAATCAATTGAAGTTGCTTACCCGTTACTAGTTGAGGGGTATGGATTGGTACCAGACTCTGAAGGAGCAGGTAAATTCAGAGGGGGAATGGGACTACAGAGAAAAGTAAGAGTATTAGGACCAGGTGTATCGTTAACCCTAAGCTCGGATAGGTCAGAGATAACCCCTTGGGGTCTTTTCGGAGGTGAATCATCATCTCCCTCAAGCTGCATAATAGAAGACGACACAGCTGAAAATCGCTATCTTCCAACAAAAGTAACCACTCAAGTTGAAAATCAAAAAATCATTTCCACAGTAACTCCAGGTGGTGGTGGATGGGGAAACCCAAAAGAAAGAAACCCACAGTCAGTTCTAAGGGATGTAATTATAGGATTAGTATCAATTGAAAGAGCCAAGTCAGTCTATGGAGTAGATATCGACCCCAACACCATGACGATTATTAGTGATTCTAATGACTAATAATTTAGTTACCACTCATGTTAATGGATTTTTGATTTGATCAAATCTGCAGAAATAATTATTATTGGCGGCGGAATCATTGGAACTAGCCTGGCATACCATCTTTCTAAGTCAGGTGTTCGTAATATCTGTTTGCTTGAGCAAGGACAACTTGCTTCAGGCTCAACTGGAGATTCTGCAGCAATAATAAGACACCATTACACCAATGAAATTAGTATAAAGTTAGTCAAAGATAGCGTTGGTATTTTATCTGACCTTCAAAATGAAACAGGTAATGCATTTTTCCATCAGAATGGGTGGGTGTTTTTGTGTCCAGAAAGTGCTACATCTATGTTCGATTTAAATATGAAACAATTAATTGATTTAGGAATAAACACTCAAGAAATAGATATTAACCGTGCCACTTGTTTGCTTCCTAAGACGAATCCTACTGGAATTTCAAAAATAGCTTATGAACCCTATTCAGGTTACGCTGAGCCAAAATCAGTTGTAAACAGTTTTGCAAAAGTAGCTGAAAATAATGGTGCCCACATTTATACAAATACTAAAGTGATTGGAATTTCTAAATCCAATGACCAAATAGATTCTGTTGAAACAAATAAAGGTATCATTAAAACTAATATGCTTATTAATGCAGCCGGACCATGGGCATACGGTATTTCACAATTAGCAGGCGTAAACTTACCACTTACTGTTTCTAGAGAACAGGAAATAATGCTCACTAACCCTAAGCGCGAAAGTGGTTTGACTTTATCGGTCTCAAATATGGTTGATAAGATTTACTTAAGACCAAAAGGAACCCATTCTATTCTGGTTGGACAGGGTCATCCTAAAACTAATGAGATCGTTCACCCAGACAAATTCAATCGGAACGCTGACAATGCTTTTATTGATGAAACTCGATCGAGGGTAATTAACCGGTTCCCTGATTTTAGAGATTTTCATGTTTCCTCTAGCTGGAGTGGTTTATATACCATTACACCTGACTGGCATATGATAATAGACGATAATTTGCCGTTGAGAGGATATACAATAGCTGTTGGTGGTAGCGGTCATTCATTTAAACTCGGTCCATCCATTGGTAAACATTTAGCCCAAAAAATCACCCATACTAAAAGTAATTTAATTGATATTTCTAGTTTAGGATTAAGTCGATTCAAATCTAATGAAGAATTTAAATCGACTTACGGTGGCAACAGAGGTTAATCAGTCCTTTACTATTAACCTATAATTCTAACTTGACTTCCTTAAGCATCACTTTGTTAACTTTAAAAACCGTTTCTTTAATCAAACGTAGTTCTAATGTATTGCTTCCTTTTGAAAGATATCCATTATTTTTGATAATTATTTGGGCAAACGGGTATTTTATCCATTGCAACCTATTTTTGAAATCAGTCCATTCCAAACGTCCCCACCCATCAAAATCTATATGTATATCAGAGATGTCTACAGCTAGTTGATTTATAAAAATCTCTAATTCATCTTCTCCTTGGTAGTTGATGAATCCTAGCTTTAATTCCCATTTATGTTCAGGCAAATTAGAATCAATATCAATTGGAACATTTAGTTTAGAAAGAGTATTTTCGTTATCTGGTTCAAGTATTATAGGAATTTCTACGTCTGGAATTGCATACCTGAACGGTGCTTCGTGTTGTTCAGACATCGTTAATCTAACATTAGAATCAAATTCAATCGTTTTAGGTTTATTCAACCTATACTCGCTGTCATTTATTGACCGAAATATATTTTTTTTCCATGAATTACTTTTATGAAAGTAATTGAAAAAATATATTCCATTTGCACCCTTAGCAATATGACGATCGATTATACCAACGACAGTTGGTTCAGTGACAGCTGGTCTCAAATGTTCCAAAGAACCCAATACTTTTATATCCGTATTTTTTGCAACATCAACAAATTCGTCAATAGGTGTTGAGTAAGGTATAAATCCTCCACCCGCTATAACTATGTCAACAAATTCATTTTTGATCCATTGTTCTACATCAAGACCAATCCTGGCAGAATCTTGTAGAGTAGGAGGTACCCTTACCGCTAACTTTACATCTCTGCCAGTAGTTTCAATCACCCCATTTATTTTTTCTTTAACTTTTTTTATCAAATCTGTAGCAAGATGCCTGTTATCATATGCTTCATCAACTCGGAAAAAAGCAGGATGCCTAAACCAATCAAGTTCTATGCCATCCACATCAAAATCCTCAACTAGTTCACTTATAATATCCAACATATGTCCTCTGACTTCAGGAAAAGCAAAATTCAGTCCGGTTCGTATACCATGTTCAAGGGTACCTACTTCAAATTTTTCGCCTGGTTTTCCAATAAGTAAATCAGGCCGTTCCCTTCTGAACCTTCCATAGCGAGGAGAATTTGTATCTATATCATAGTGCTCATTCATACGAACTGAAGGGTAAAATTTTATACCGGCTCGATGACACAATTTTGACAAACCTGTGAGAGGTCCTCCGCAGTCATCTATCAGCGACTGAAGGTTTGCAGCACGTTTTCTTGTACTTTCGTCTAGGTTTTCATATCCATCTCCAATACGTTCACCAATTTTCGTTTCGTAATCGTACACCTCATGCCCACCGACGCACCATAAAAAAGTAGTTAACCCGGTATCTTTATAAGTATCAATAATCTTCAACTGTAGATGGTCTAGTGAAAGAGGTGGAGTTGATTCATGTAATATCCAACCATCGTCATTAGAAAACACTTCAAATTCATTAATTTCATTCATTTAAACTGCCTCAAATAATATTATTGATATTATACCTGTAAATTTTTAAGCCCGCCCACACTATATATTTTTTCTAATGATTATTTCCAGATATGTTTACAAAATGAATAATAATGTAATATAATTACATGTAATTCCATTACGGAGAATTACTATGCCTAATAATAATAAAGAAAATGAGAACAAAAAGAGAATCATTGAGGGATTAGAAATCATTGTAGATGAAGCTAAGTCTGCCGCGAAATCAGCAATGCGCAAAGCTGGAGCTGATTCAATCGGAGAAAACTTAAAAGAAAGTATTGAAAGTGTTCTCGCCGCCCGAGAAAAAGTTGTGATGGTCCGACTGAATAAAGAAAGTCTAATACGGATAGATGAGCTAGTTGAATCTCAATTAGTGAAAAGTAGATCTGAAGCAGCAGCATTTCTTATTGGTGAAGGAATACAAAAGCGGCACGGTTTATTTGACCGTATAGCACAAAAAGTAGAGAATATACGTAAAGCTAAACAAGAACTGCACAATCTACTATCTGACGATGAATCCTTAAATGATTTTGACAAAAATAATTCAAAATACTCATGATTAATAAAACTATTTCGTTAATGGGACATTAAGCAATGCCAACACATTTAAACCTTCCAGATGCATACAACGTAAGAGATTTAGGCGGATATTTTACTAATACCGGGCAAATTACCAATTACAAAAAATATTTACGTTCAGGAACGCTACATTTACTGTCTAAAGGTTCAATAGACAAACTAGAACAATATGGTGTGAAAACAGTAATCGATTTGCGCCAAAATCACGAGGTAGAAGCAAAACCTGACGTCTTTCAAAACTCTGCAACTGTCAACTATATCCATATAAATATGATAGGTGACGGTGAAGTGGAAGCATTTTACAACCAAGGTGGTGATACTGCTGATACCGTATCAGCAATGTATATATTTTGGCTAGAAAATCGCAAGCCATATATTAAGGAAGTCCTTAGCGCACTCGCTGCCTCAACATCAAATACAACTTTGTTCCATTGCAACGGAGGAAAGGACAGGGTAGGTACAATATCTAGCTTATTGTTATCGATCTGCGACGTTCCTACAATGACAATCGCTGAAGATTACACAATAAGCGGAAAATTCCTTATGAAGCGTTTTTTTGATGAACAGGCTCCTCCTGATGTAACTCCAGACAATTACACATGGGTTGACTACCAGAAAGATTATTGTCCTGCTGAAGCTATGGTAAAAGTACATCACCATCTGAAACAAAAATACGGGACTGTATTGAATTATATCGATTCAATAGGAGTTTCAAAAATTGATGTTAATTCAATTAAATCAGCCCTATTAGGTTCAATATAATAAACGTTAAATATACAAACCGATATTTGCACGCAAAAATATTCCTGATAATACTGTTAGTGAACATACTGTTGGTTGGCAATTTCCAAAGAGACTCCACCTATGCCGATTATGAAATATCAAACATCAAAATCATTGAGGTAAAAGGTGTCATAAACAATGTTACCGCGAAATATATACGTCGCAACATTGAACAAAGCAGTATAGAAAAGAACCAGTTAATTATAATTACTTTAGATACACCAGGCGGGGCATATGATTCCACAAGGAAAATAGTCGAAAGTATCCTTGCTTCACAAATACCAATTGTTTCATACGTATATCCATCCGGAGCTCAAGCCGCATCAGCAGGTACATTTATTTTATCTGCATCGCATATAGCTGCAATGGCTCCCACAACTAACATGGGTGCAGCAACCCCTGTTTCAATACAGGGAGAAGATTTACCTGAAACCTTAAAATCCAAAGCTTCTCAAGACGCTGCCGCTCTATTAAGAGAATTAGGGAAAACAAGAAATAGAAATATAGATGCTCTTGAAGCAACGATATTTGATTCCAAAGCCTATTCTTCAAGTGAATCTATCGAAAACAACTTAATCGATTTCATAGCTACTGATATACCTGAATTAATAAGATCCTTAGATGGTAGAGAGGTAGATATTCAATCGGAAACAACCAAGTTGAAAAATTTGGACCCCAAGATTCAAACATCAAAAATGACACTACGAGAAAATTTCCTTAATTTCTTGGCAAACCCCAACATATTATATATATTATTGATTTTAGGCGCTTTGTTAATATTTGTTGAATTTATTTTCACTGGACTGATAGTTCCGGGAGTTGCAGGAGCCATATTTTTAGCTCTAGCATTTTTAGGCTCCACTAACCTATCAGTTAATTTGGTAGGACTCGCATTTTTAATTTTAGCTGCTGCGTTGATGTATGTTGAATTTTCAGCACCTGGCATAGGAATAGCTGCGGTTGGTTCCATAGCATCATTTTTGATAGGAGGAGTGCTATTATTCGGCAACCATAATATTCCTTTCTTACCTGGAACGGCTGAGCCATCTCCCTTTTTAAATGTCCATATTAACGACTGGGTTCTTTTAGCATCAACAATATTTTTAGTAATCCCTACGGGTTGGGCTATATGGGACATCAAAAGAGCGCAAAAAACCAAAAGCAAAGTTGTGAAAAATATTGATCTATCAGGGCAAATTGGTATTGCAAAAACAATTTTGGACCCTCGAGGCACTGTATTCATCCAAAACGAATTATGGTCAGCAGAATCAGATAATAATCAAACAATTGAAAAAGATTCTAATATAATAGTTTCTGACATAGATGGTTTGATATTGAAAGTGTTTAAAACAGACAATGATGATATCATCTAATTAAATAGCTAATATTTGCCAAAGGGGTCTTGCAATGATTATAAATTTTTTAAAAGATTATCAAAGAATAGCCAGATTCAGATGGGGTAATTTTGAAGGAATGAAAGGACCAGGTCCTATTTTTTTGATTCCAATAATGCATAGTGGCGTAAAAGTTGACCTAAGAACAGAAGTGATCGATATACCTAGGCAAAGCAATATTACAAAAGATAATGCTTCTGTAGACATAGATTTTTTGATATACCTGCGAGTTATGGCAGAAGAAGCATCAAAAGCTGTTTTGGAAGTAGAAAACTACAGACAGGCAGTAATAGGATTAGCAATAACAACACTTAGAGCAGTTGTTGGCGAAATGACGGTCGATGAGGTTCTATCGCAGAGAGAAAAAATAAATAACACACTACGAACAAAACTAGATGATGAAACAGCGAGATGGGGTATAAAAGTAACAAACGTAGAAATCAAAACTATTGAACCTGCAGCAGATATTCAGGAAGCAATGAACAGACAGATGTCTGCGGAACGTATAAGAAGAGCAGTAATAATAGAAGCCGAAGGTACAAGGCAATCAGCAATTACTGTTGCGGAAGGTGAAAAGCAAGCTGCTATACTAAAGGCAGAAGGGCATCGCGAATCCGAGATATTGACAGCTGAGGGTGACCAACAGGCAGCAGTTCTTAGAGCCGACGGTTTTAGACTAGCACTCGAAAAAATTCAGAGTATAGCGAAGGATATAAGCGCTAATACAATGAGTTTGCAATATTTTGAGACATTAAAATCAATAGGGCAGGGAGATTCAACAAAATATATCTTCCCAATGGAATTCACAAATTTACTCAAACCATTTATTGATAATAATAAAGACGAAAAAGAGTAGCCTGATATTAAATTACTAAATTGATTGTTTAATTATTATTGCTAATTCTTTAGTTATACCAGGTACAGAAGTCAGATCTCTAATATCTGCTTGGGATATACCTTTTAAGGACCCGAATTTGTCAATAAGTTCTTTCTTTTTCTTGGGACCCACTCCAACTATTGAATCAAGTTTAGATGAAATCATTGATTTTGATCTTTTATTCCTATGGAATGTAATAGCAAACCTATGAGCCTCATCCCTAATTCTTTGAACCAGATATAGAGCCTCGGAGGAACTAGGTAAAATAACTGGCCCTTTTATTTGAGGAGTAAATATCTCTTCATTTTGCTTTGCTAAAGAAGATAGTGGAATCTCATTTATGCCTAACTCAAGCATTACCTGCACTGCAACAGCAAGATGACCTTTCCCTCCGTCTATTAATACCAAATCTGGACATTGACCCCATTTGGAGGATGTTCCTTTCTCTCTTGATGCTTTATAGTTTGAAAATCTCCTGAACAAAACTTCTTTCATCATCATATAATCATCTATTTGGGCAACACTTTTTATCGCAAACTTCCTGTATTCGGACTTTATAGCCTTACCCCCGCTGAAAACGACCATGCTCCCGACTGGGTTTGTACCACTTATATTGGAAATATCGTAACATTCAATTCTATTTGGCAACCGAGGCAACTCCAAATTCTCTTGTAAATCTTTAAGTGCTGAATGTTCTCTATTAAGGTTACTCAAACTGATTGTCAAATCATCCAATCCTCTTGATGCATTTTTAGCTACTAAATCCATGATTTTTTTTCTGGTACCTTTTTGTGGAACTCCAATCTTAATTGATTTACTGAATTTTTCAGACAACCAAATTTCCAATTCCCGATTTGTATCAGGATATTCTTCTACCATTATATGTTTAGGAGCTTTATCGGAAACTGAATAATATTGTTCTATAAAAGCCTTTACGATTTCTGATTTGGAAGTCAAATAAGTACCATCTACTGCATAACCATTTCTTCCCGTTATATTGCCGTTACGAACAAAAAACACCTCAGCCCACGACTCATTCTCAGAACTAGCTATAGATATAAAATCTATATCATTGCTGGAAGAATGTAGTATCTTTTGTTCTTCATTAAGCTGAGTTATCGCATGTATTTGGTCACGTAATTTTGCTGCTTTTTCAAATTCCAACGTTGAAGCTGCTGCAATCATGTTCTTCGACAATGTAAGTAATACCTTTTCTCTTTTCCCATCTAAAAACATCTTTACCTGGTCAACAACTTGTGCATATTCAATTTTAGAGGCAGCTCCTGTACAAGGAGCAATACATCTGTTTATATGAAAATCTAAACAGGGCCTTTCATCTTTACCAGTAATTTTTTTGGTACATGACCTATAAGGAAATAGACGTTTAAGTAGATTCAAAGTTTTTCTAACGCTTGCTGCATTAGCATACGGACCATAATAAGCTGCACCATCATTAATGATTTTTCTAGTTATATAAACTAATGGATAAGGTTCACTAATATCGATCTTTATATAAGGATAGTTCTTATCATCTTTTAATCTAACGTTATACCATGGTTTATGTTTCTTTATTAACTGGCACTCTAATAAAATAGCTTCTTGATCTGTGTCAGTTAGAATATATTCAAGCCCTTCTACCTTCTGTAATAGGGCTAGGGTTTTGGGACCGTGTTTTTGTTCTCTAGAAAAATACGAAGCAAGCCTAGCATTTAGATTAATAGACTTACCAACATAAATAATTTTAGATTTCTCGTCTTTCATTATGTAAACACCGGGGGTTTTAGGAGCATTTACATAAATTCTTTTTAAATCGTTTTTCATTTATGCAATGAATTTGTACCTATAGAGATTTATAAAGTTCAATAAGAACCTATAACGTTATTAGCCGTAACATCTTCTAATTATCAGATAATAAAACTCAAACCTATGAGAATACAAATAATTACCCCAGTAGTCGCAAATATCCTTATGAGCTCTCTGTTAAGGTTTGGATACAATGAAGCAGTTGCAGAATTAATTAATGCAGCCTTGGAGTTGGAGACTTTAATTGACTCAGAAGACACCCTATCTGTTATTTGATTTTCATTTGATGTCTGTACGGCAATATTAGAATCCTTTTTAGCAAATGACCTTGATATTTCAGATGTGGATTTTGTTCGAGCCTTTTTCCCTTGCTTTGTTTGCTTAGGTATCGATTTCTTCCCTTTGTTTGGCATTACGTAGTCTCCTTATTAAAAATTGTTACCTGCCAGGACCTTTTGAAGTTTTATAAAAACTATCACGGACATCTTCACTAGCTAGGTGAGTATATATTTGGGTTGTGTTTATGTTGCTGTGACCTAAAAGTTCTTTCACTGCAATCAAATTTGCTCCCCCTTGTAATAGGTGGGTGGCAAAAGTATGACGCAACATATGGGGGCTGACTGATTTTTTTATACCGGCTTTATCAGTTAATTCTTTTAGGACACCCCAAAACCCTTGCCTCGTCATTCTTTTACCTCTCGCATTAACAAATAAACTGTCACCTGTATATTTGTTTTTAAGAGACGGTCTTGATTTAGATAAATATAATTGCAAATTTTCCCAAGCTTCTTGATAAACTGGCACAAACCTTTGTTTAGAACCTTT
>CAYRIG010000002.1:17968-21956 GCA_964424315.1 uncultured Dehalococcoidia bacterium
TTTAAGGTTTATATCTTCAATTTTCAACTTGACAAGCTCTGAAACACGTAATCCGCTACTATATAACAAACCTACCATAGCTTTGTCTCGTATCTGTATAAGATCATCACGCGAACATACATCGAGTATTTTTTGCATCTCTTCCAAAGTCAAATATTTAGGGGCTCTTTTCGTGATAAATTTATCCAATTTTATATTTTCAGCAGGATTGAGTTTGATTAAATCTTCATCATTTAAAAAACTAAGAAAAGACTTCATTGAAGAAATTTTTCTGTTTATTGTTGAACTTAGATATTCTTTATTCCTAAGATGCAATTTATACATCTCTATTTTTTTGGAATTTAATCTTTTCCACCAATCATCTGAGACCCGACCATATTCAGCATTATAAAATTCTTGTAATTGCAGCAAATCATTTTTATAAGCAACAACAGTATTTCTAGGAAAACGTCTCTCTATTAATAAGTATTGCAAAAAATTTTCAATTACACTTTTATTCATATCATGAACATTATTGGCTTGTAGATACAGATATTGTAACATTAAACAACTTGGCTATATATGATTTATTCAATATGCAAATCGAGAATTTTATATTTATTGCTGTGCTGCTAACAAAGGAATAACAAATAATTATGATTACTATTGACATCAACCCGAATGCTTTTGTAATTGGTTCATTCATATTATCCTGGCATGGGTTTTTCACATTTGTAGGTGTGATTATGGCCGTTATACTTTCAGGTCGTTGGGCTACTATAACTATTGCCGATGCTAAATCTAAAACCACAATTGACCCAGAAATTGTTTATTCAACTGCCACATGGGGAATATTGGGTGGGATAATAGGTGCTCGTGTAGTGCACGTTGTAGATAATTGGGCGCTGATATATTCTTCTCAACCAATTCAAGTTCTTTATATTTGGAATGGAGGAATTGGACTGTGGGGAGGTATATTAGGTGGATTTATAGGTGGAGCTGTCTATGCATTAATCAAAAAACATCCAGTTGGTCCGCTTGCAGATATTGCAGCACCCGCAATGATATTAGTTCAAACTATAGGTAGAATTGGAGATATAGTTAATGGAGAACATTGCGCAAGAGCTACAGATATGTTCCTAGGATTTACATGGATACATCCTGATACAATGGCAAGATATTGCGCAGATGGCTACTATACGTCGGTTCAACCAGTAATTCTATATGAAATAGTTTGGAACATGGTCGCATTGTCAATAATATGGACCCTTAGAGGCAGACTAAAACCAGCAGGAATGCTTTTTGCTTTATACATCGCTCTTTATGCTGTAGGCAGGTTTATTATAAGCTTCCAGAGAATCGATTTAGTTTGGGCATATGGCATGCAGGAAGCACACTTCATATCACTGCTTGTGCTGGCAATAACAATCCCGTTACTAGTGATTAAAGCCAGACTGATCGACCGTATAAAACCAATCGCGCAAGAATTACAACCAGGCAAAGGTACAAGAGCAGAACGTAGACGTAAATAGCTTTATTTTTTATTCAACAAATTTAGAAAACACCAACGAAGCGTTGTGCCCACCAAACCCAAATGAGTTGCTCATAGCATACTTTATTTCTCCTCTTCTAGCTAGATTGGGAGTATAATCCAAATTACATTCAGGGTCTGGTTCGACTAAATTTATAGTGGGAGCGATTGTTCCATTTTTTATAGATAAAGCAGTAATTCCAGCTTCTAAAGATCCGCTGGCTCCCAACAAATGACCCGTCATAGACTTAGTTGAGCTTATTGGTATATTGTAAGCTTCATCTTTAAAAACAGATTTCATAGCCATAGTTTCATATTTGTCATTCAATTTGGTACTGGTCCCATGAGCATTGATGTAATCAATCTGTTTGTATGATAAACCAGCTTGCTCCAATGATAGATTCATTGCTCTAGCCCCTCCTTCTCCTTCTGGGGCTGGTTGTGTAATATGGTGGGCATCAGCTGTTGCCGCATACCCTAGTATCTCAGCTATAGGTTCAACTCCTCTATCTATCGCTTTTTCCAATTTTTCTAACACCAATACACAAGCACCCTCTCCTAATACAAAACCATCTCTTTTAGCATCAAAAGGCCTAGATGCCTCCTGGGGATTGGAATTGTTTCTAGACAAAGCTTGGCAAGAATTAAATCCAGCTACTCCGATTGGACATATAGCCGCCTCACTACCACCAGCTATACTGGAATCAATTTCTCCATTCTTTATCATATTGAAAGCAACACCTATTGAATCAGCGCCACTTGAACATGCTGAAACAGTAGAAAAATTAGGACCTTTCAAATTCAATAACATTGAAACCTGTCCTGATGCCATATCTGGCAACATCATAGGTATCAAGAAAGGACTGACTCTCCTCGCTCCTTTAGAATTCAACGTACCTACCTGCTGAGACAAGGTAATTATACCGCCAATACCACTCGCAATATTTACTCCGACCCTGTTACGGTCAATCAAATCCAAATTCAATTCAGCAGCCTCTATAGCTTGCAAAGAAACAGTGCATGCCATTTGAACAAACCTGTCCATCCGCTTGCTCTGTTTCAAACCAACGAAAGGTACAGGGTCATAATTTTTCACTTCTGCTGCTATTTGAGTTTCGAAACCGTCCACATCAAAAGATGTGATTTTATCGATCCCTGAAATTCCTTTAATTAATTGGTTCCAGCTCAAATCCGCATTCAAGCCCAAAGGGCTTACAATCCCTACACCGGTTATGACTACTCTATGGGACATCTACTCTCCAATTTGGAATCTTCAATTTGTTATGGTAATGATTAACCAATGCCAAAATTGATTAATATGTACTACAATATTGATTTGTATTAAATATTTCAATACTCAATCGCAAAGTAAATCACCATTATTATCAATCAATAGTCTTTGGACATGTCAATATCACCATCTAACACACCAAAAGTAATAATTGAAACCCACGGCTGTAAATTAAACCAAGCTGATTCAACAATAATCGCCAATCAATTTACGAATGCCGGGTATATTTTGTCAGATGATATACCATCAAGCGAATATTTTGTTTTAAACACATGTACCGTAACTCATATTGCTGATAGAAAAGCCAGAAAATCTATACGACATGCAAAAAGAAGTAACCCTGACATAAAGATTATAGTTACAGGGTGCTACGCGGAAAACGCACCTGGAATACTAAGAGACATGCCTGAGGTTGACCATGTGATAGGAAACAAAAACAAAACCGGTCTATTTGACAAGCTGCTAAAACTAGATATCAATGTTAAAAGACCTATATCTATTAATTCTTATGCTGGTAAGTCACGTTTAATGGTAAAGATCCAAGAAGGATGCGACCAAATATGTGCATACTGCATTATACCCAAGGTAAGAGGAAGAGAAAAAAGTGTCCCTCCCAATAAAATCATAGACATCATTAACGATTCGGTCTCAATTGGAACTAAAGAAGTAGTATTGACTGGCACCGAACTTGGTTCTTATGGATTTGAATATGAGAACCAATCGTTGACAAAACTATTGCAATCAATATTAGATAACACTGATGTTCCTAGAATAAGAGTATCATCTTTACAACCACAAGAAATCAATGAAGACTTGCTCAGTAAATGGAAAAACAACCGATTGTGTCCACATTTTCATATCTCACTTCAAAGCGGAAACGAAACAATCCTAAAATCAATGAGAAGAAAATACACCTTAGATCAATATACTAAAACGGTAAACCTGATTCGCAATTTAGTACCTCAAGCTGCCGTAACTACTGACGTAATAGTAGGATTTCCAGGTGAGACTGAAAATACATTTCAAGAAACATATAGATTCTGTGAATCTATGAGGTTTTCAGCAATACATGTATTTCCCTATTCCTCGAGACCCGGAACAAGTGCCTTTTATTTCAAGAACAAGTTGAATTCCGAATCAAAATCTGATTTTGTCAAATCTCTTATCGAACTCTCGCAAGAATTAGA
>CAYRIG010000003.1:0-11934 GCA_964424315.1 uncultured Dehalococcoidia bacterium
CCAATAAGATTGTGAAGCTTCATATATAAATCTATAATATTTTGAACCAGTTGCTGTATGAGATTCAATTGTACTTCCAGTTGCTAAAGAATCATGTGGGATACTAAATCCCTTATTATATAAACTTGCAGAATAATCTTCATTTGTATTAACCTATATAATGTTGAATTAGGAAATTATATCATTTCGCAAATATCAAGATTGTCAGGCAAAAATTAATGAGTTGACTATTGAATAACAAAGAACAACAGCTTAAAAATATTTTATCAATCATACCTATAGGTAATTTACCAGAAATTGAATCCAACGATAATTTGGGTGAGTTGATTATCGAAAAATCCGGTTGTGATGGAACAAAAATCACCAATGGCGATATTTTGGTGGTTACTCAAAAATTAGTTTCTAAATCAGAAAACAGAACAAAGAAATTATCTGAGGTAATACCTTCCTCTAAAGCTAAGTCTTTATCAATAAAATTAAATCGAGATCCAAGATTGATAGAACTTATCCTTAGGGAAAGCACTAGGATAGTCGCTATGGATTCAACAAGGGGTTTGATTATAACTCAAACAAATCATGGGTTTATATGTGCAAATTCCGGAATTGATTCTTCAAATGTATTAGGAGATGACGAAGTTTCTTTGTTGCCTGTCAACCCAGATTTATCAGCGAATAAAATTCGGCAAACAATTATTCGTCAAATTAATTTAACTCACCTAGGAGTTGTAATAACAGACACTTTTGGCAGGGCCTGGAGAAGCGGCCAAACAAATGTCTGTATAGGCATCGCTGGATTACACCCAATCAAGGACTATAGGGGTCTTAAAGACGATAACGGATCTATCTTGACTTCTACTGAGATAGCAATAGCTGATGAAATTGCTTCAGCTGCAGAACTTGCAATGGGTAAAACCAATCGTGTTGGAGCTGCGATAATCCGCGGGTACAGATTTGACACAGCACAAATTACTAATTCTGAATATTTGATAAGAGATAGTAATCAAGACTTATTTAACGAAGGAAAATTACTTTAGTCAGAAGATATTTGCCCAGCAGATATGTCATACCCCCAAGCAGATGTTTCTACATAATTACTAAATTCCCTAGTTAGCCCACAAATATCACATTTGCCACTGCTTACCGGTCCATTAGGTGCTTCAATAATCCATTCATGAGACTTGTTTTTTTTACATGGTATTATTGGAATTACTTCTTCTTCTTCAATATTTTCAGGCTTAGAATCTTTGGGTTTCATTAATTAATTTTTCTCCTCAAAATCAATTTACAGAATGCTTATAACTTCATTATATACTTAAACAATTAGAAACTATATCCTATCCTTTTATAAGAGATATAGATTGTCCAGATTTTACCGTTTTTAACATTTTTGGGTCATCTACAAATTTCCCAAAAACCGAGACAGGACTTGCAGGACGAATTTCATCGTGTGTGCTCATTGGCGTTTGTCCAAAAAACAAACAGACCGCTTGTCCAGGAGGCCAAAACGCAACATCTCCTATTTCAACGCTTTGTTGTAATTGATTAGTTTGATTATCAAGGTCGGTTTGGAAATAAATCTCATCTCCCCACAAATTGGTCAATGCTTCTATCGGAAGTCTTTCCCACACCAAATCAGCTAACTGACTAGAATCAATTTGTATTTTAAGCTCTAGCTGATTCAGTTTAATTATTATCGTCCTATCTTCCATAATTTAATTAATGATTTATTTTACTTCCTTTTGGGTCATAAAATGGTATAAGGCTAGCTTGTGCAGTATGTTTTTCTCCCATCAATTCAATTTGATACGATCCTTCTTTTATGTATTCTTTCAACACTCCATCCTCAGCCTCTATATACCCCATAGCAACCGAACATCCTAAGGTATGTCCGAAATTAGCACTTGTAGTCCGTCCAACCAAATCTCCGTTTCTGTAAATAGGCTCCTCACCTAATAGCAATATATCAGGATCATCTAGCCTGAACATAACCAAGCGCTTATTTATATTTTTCCCACGTTGTTTCAAAAGGGCAGTTTTCCCAATAAAATCCGACTTGGTAAAATCAACCGCAAACCCTAACCCAGCTTCTATAGGGGTATCTTGATCTATTATATCTGTACCCCAAGCTCTGTACCCTTTCTCTATCCTTAGAGAATCCATGGCAAAAAATCCTGCATGAACTACATCTATACCATTACGTTTATCAATTATGCTTTGATAAACATTTGTGGCAGATTCCATCGGGATATATAATTCCCAACCTAGTTCTCCGACATACGAAACTCTTAATGCTAATATACGAATATACCCAAATACATATATTGTGCCGTCATATAGGGAAATCCTTCATTTGACATATCAACATCAACAATTTGACTTAACAATCTCCTAGAATTGGGTCCCATTACTCCTAACACAGCATAACTTGAAGTAACATCCATTACAAAGCAATGTGCACTTTCTGGAATATTCCTTTTAATCCAACGTATATCTCTAGTTGCTGTTGAAGAAGAAGTGACTATCAAATATTTGTCAGTTTCAATTCTGGTAACCGTTACGTCAGCTTCGATTCCAGCCCGATCATTCAACATAGCAGTATAAACTACTGTTCCTACTTTGACTGCTACGTCATTAGCACAGATATTTTGAAGCACGTTTTCAGCATCATTCCCTTGCACGATAAACTTTGCAAATGCTGTTTGGTCAAACAATCCAACATTATTTCGAACAGCATTATGTTCAAAAGCTGAATATTCAAACCAATTTTGTTTTCCATATGAATATTCCATTACAGGTTCAACACCTAGGGGAGCATACCAATTTGGCCTTTCCCACCCAGCATGTTCTCCAAAACATGCTCTGTTTTTCTCATGATATATATGAAGTGGAGATTTCTTAACATTTCTCGCACTCTTTGGCTGTAAATGAGGCCAGTGCATATCATAAACGCTTCCAACTCGTTCTTTAATTCTATCTTTCAAATATGATGGACTATTATGGAAAGTAGAAAATCTGGATATATCAACTTCCGCTAAATCCATAGTAGGGTATCCCGCAACAATCCATTCAGCAACAGCTTTACCGACACCAGCTCCAGCTGCTATTCCAGAAGAATTCAATCCCGCAGCCACGAAAAAATTCTTCACCTCTGGTGATTCGCCCATCAAATAATTATTATCAGGAGTAAAGCTCTCTGCACTAACATAAAATCTATTAATACCTGATTGCTCCATAGCAGGAACTCTTTTAATCGCTGCTTCCCAAAATATCTTAAAATGCTCCCAATCCGGATCAAGCAATCCAAAATGGTAGTCTTCTGGTATTGAATCTCCACCCCAAGGTTTAGCTAAAGTCTCAAATCCGCCCATTAATAGCGAATCAGAGTCACTAACATCTCTTCTAAAATATATCTGGTCATCTGGTACCCTCAACGATTTCATGTCTTTGGAGATGTTTATCTTATTTGTAACCAAGTACATGTGCTCAGCACCATATAAAGGTATATTAACTCCACACATCAACCCAATTTCCCTTGCCCACATACCAGCCGCATTAACGATATATTCACACTTTACGGTTCCCTGATCAGTTATTATTGCAGAAACACTGTTGTTGGTTGTTTCAATATCTAAAACCTTTACATTCTCAAATATCTGCGCTCCATTATCCTGCGCTACTCGTGCCATAGTTAATGCAGTTTTAGCTGGAATAGTTTGACCATCTTTAGGAATATGTATAGCACCTTTCAAGTCTTCTGTGTAAAGTCCTGGCCACATTCGACCTGCTTTTTGAACAGATATTTCTTCTATATCTATTCCATAAGATTTGCCTAAAGAAGCTATCTTTCTTAATTCAGCAAGTCGTCCTTGGGTTTTGGCAACGGTGATACTGCCAGTTTGGTTAAATCCAATGTGATAACCAGTTTCCTTTTCCAGTTTGGAATACAAATCAGTACCGTAACGGGCAATATCAATCAAAGTCCTAGTATTTCTTAGTTGAGTAACCAATCCTGCTGCATGCCAACTAGTACCGCCTGCCAAAGTTTTACGTTCGAATAAAGCTACATCTTTCCAACCCATCTTCGCTAAATGATACGCCAAACTGCAACCAGCTATCCCACCACCAATTATTGCAACTCTAACGTTTTTGGGAATTGTCATGTTCAATCTGATCTCCTGTTAATGTAACAAACCAATATATTGTTTATAAAATCAAGGCAAAAGTAAAATATTCTATATATTTTCAGCGACTAGGTCACCCATTTCAGATGTGGAAACAAATTTTCCTTTTTCACAAGTTATATCTGCACTTCTGTAACCCTTTTCCAAAACAGTATTTACTGCCTGATTAATTGCTTCAGCCTCTTTAAACAATCCAAATGAATACTCTAACATTAAAGCAGCGCTTAAAATAATTCCTATAGGATTAGCAATAGACTTGCCAGCAATATCAGGTGCACTACCGTGAATAGGCTCATATAAACCTACTCTGTTACTTTTCGATTCATCTCTAGAATAAGCTAAGCTAGCCGAAGGTAACATTCCCAAAGAACCTATTAACACACCAGCTTCATCTGACAAAATATCTCCAAAGGTATTTTCTGTTACGATAACATCAAATCTTTGAGGTTGACTTATCAATTGCATCGATAAGTTATCTACGTACATGTGGTCAAGTTCCACTTCAGGATAATCTTTTGAAATTTCTATGGCTAATTCTCTCCATAACCTGCCAGTTTGCAACACATTTGCTTTATCTGCAGACGTAAGCTTTGATCTTCTGGTTTTAGCCAATTCAAATCCTACCCTTAGTATTCTACTAATTTCAAATTCCGAATATTCAAGTGTATCGACTCCGTACCTTTGACCATCAGCTATCCATCGTTTTTTAGGTTGTGAAAAATACAAACCCCCAGTTAATTCTCTGACTATAACCATATCAACATCTTTGATCAAATCTTCTTTTAATGGGCTTGCCGATGATAATGCGGGGAAAATCTTTATTGGCCTTAAATTGGCAAATAATTCCATAGATTTTCTGAGTGATAGAATACCATCTTCTGGCCTCACTTTTGCGTTCATATCATCCCACTTTGGGCCTCCAACTGCTCCAAACAAAATCCCGTCGGAATCTTCACACAACTTCAACGTTTCTGAAGGTAATGGAGTTCCATTTGCATCAATGGAATTTCCGCCAATTTCACCATAATCCAACACGAATTCATGCTCAAATTTTGAACCAACCTTGTTAAGAACTTTCACAGATTCAGGAATTATCTCTCCTCCAATCCCATCACCAGGAAGTACTGCTATTTTAAATTTCATGTTCTACTCCTACAAAACTAGCCATCAACAACTATATTAATCAATTTTTTTTGTATATATATAGACCTTCTTATAGATTTACCATCTATATATTTGGAAACATTATCTCTACTTAGAGCTATTTCCTTCGCTTGATTTTCATCTATCGTGGCGTCAGCTAAAACTTTATCTCTAACTTTACCATTAATCTGAATAACTAAATTAAAAGTGTCCTCTTTTACAAGTTTGGGATTCCATTCAGGAAACCTTTGTGAATGCACACTATATTTGTTTGCTGTTTTCTCCCATAATTCTTCGGCTAAATGAGGTGCAAATGGAGCTAACATTACAATCAAATCCTTTATACTTTTTGACCAGTACTCAACCCCAATTTGATGATTGTTCCAATGATTATTTAAAGCGTTACTAAATTCCATCAGAGCGGCAATTGCAGTGTTAAATTTAAATTTTTCCAAATCTTCTGATACTCGTTTAATAGTTTGATGAAGAGTTCTATTCAAAGATTGTTCTGATTCGTTATCTGGAATATGTTTTTCCAATATGCTCACGTCTCTTAACACTATTTCATATAGTCTGTTCATCCATCTAACAACACCGGTGAGACCTGAATCGCTCCACTCTCCTCCTTGGTCCCAAGGTCCTAAAAACATCAAATAGCACCTGATTGAATCTGCACCATACTTTGCAACATATTCATCAGGGGAAACTACATTGCCTCTAGATTTACTCATTTTCTGACTTTGATATATTATGTGACCCTGATTAAATAAACGTAAGAAAGGTTCATCGAAGTCGAGTAAACCTAAATCTCTCATAGCTTTGGTAAAAAATCTTGCATATAAAAGATGCATAACTGCATGTTCCGCACCTCCCGTATATTGATCGACAGGACCTAGTTTTTTTACTGCATCATAATCAAAGGGAGAATCCTGATACTGCGGAGTAATAAACCTAAATTGGTACCATGAAGAATCGACAAAAGTATCCATAGTATCAATTTCTCTTTGTGCAGGCTTGGAACATTCAGGACATTCGACGTTTGTAAAAGAATCTATATACTTTAAAGGAGATTCTCCAGTGGGTTTAAATTCCGCATCTTCGGGCAACAACACTGGTAAATCTTCATAAGGCACGGGTTTTGTCCCACAATTATCGCAATAAATTATGGGTATTGGCGTCCCCCAATATCGCTGGCGAGAAATTAACCAGTCCCTCATCCTATATTGGATTGTCTTCCTGCCTAAACCATTTTCTTCAACAAAATCCGCAATTGCACTTTTAGCATCTTTGGTAATCATCCCATCAAATCTTCCAGAATTGACTTGAACCCCATCATCTATCACGGCTGTTTCGAAATCATCTCCATTCCAATGTTCAGGAGAAACCACTACCTTGATATCCAATCCAAATTTTTTTGCAAAATCAAAATCTCGTTGATCATGAGCTGGTACTGCCATTACTATACCCGTACCGTAAGTCATTAAAACATAATCCGAAATAAATATCGGGACCCGAGTTCCATCTACTGGATTAGTGGCATAAGCACCAGTGAAAACACCGGTTGTTTCTTTATCAAGAGACATTCTTTCAATTTCAGATTGAATTCGTGCATTCTTTATATATTCATTTATTTCTGTTTTTTGTTCAGGTCTAGATAAATCCTGAACTAGAGGGTGTTCAGGAGCTATGACTACAAAAGTTACTCCAAACACTGTATCAATCCTAGTAGTAAACATTGTTAACTCTGTTTCTTCTAATCCATATTCAGAAATATCGAATTTTATTTCTACACCTTCACTACGACCTATCCAGTTTTCTTGCATCATTTTTATACGGTTTGGCCACTGAAGCTTCGAAGTATCTAACAATTCTTCACTGTAATCAGTTATTCGAAAAAACCATTGATTCAATTCCTTTCGAGTAACTTCTGAACCACACCTCTCACATCTACCTTCTTTAACTTGT
This sequence comes from uncultured Dehalococcoidia bacterium, assembly GCA_964424315.1. Taxonomy (GTDB): domain Bacteria; phylum Chloroflexota; class Dehalococcoidia; order Lucifugimonadales; family OSU-TB39; genus OSU-TB39. The sequence continues at coordinate 7,290 of CAYRIG010000003.1, forward strand.
TCATTAGCCAAAACAGTGTTGCACGAAGGACACCAATTGGCAGGTGCAAAATCTCTGTACGCTAATCCTTTTTCATACAATTTCAAAAAGAACCACTGGTTCCATTTATAATATTCTGGATCACAAGTTACTACTTCTCTGTCCCAATCATAAATAGTGCCCATAGAACGCAATTGTCTTCTCATATTCTCAATATTTTTCTGAGTTCTTATTTGCGGGTGGATACCATCTCGTATAGCGGCATTTTCAGCTGGCAGTCCAAATGCATCAAATCCCATAGGGTGTAAAACATTATACCCACTCATACTCTTAAACCTAGCATGAGTGTCAGAGGGAGACATCGCATACCAATGTCCTATATGTAAATCACCTGAAGGATATGGGTACATAGTCAATTCGTACCACTTGGGATCATTTGAATTTTCTTCAAATTCATAGATTCCATCTTCTTTCCAACATTGCTGCCATTTATTCTCAATCGCAACCGGATTATATCTTTTCCCACTATCGTTTATATCTGTTCTATCCATACAAAAACTCACCTTAAATCAATCTAAATATTATTCAATAAATATACCTGTTAAACTGCCTGATAATTTTCAATATTTAACATCAGTGCTAATTATTTTTATTTTGGTCTACTAAATCAATAGCCAAAACTCCCAATTTGCAGACATCTTCTGGTGGAGCAACTTGTATACCATTATTGCTAAAGATTGGAACGCGGTCGATTAAATCTGACCTGGAAACCCATTCCACCGATGATGACCCTTCTAAATTTGAATGCACCAAAGTACAAACGTAAATCATATCAATGTGTTTGTGAAATCCAGATACTGGATCATCTATATCCTCAATCAATATAGTTAAAGGTGGAGGAATCTGCAAAGGGTAATTTTGTTTAAGCTCAGGTCCAGTATTAATAACCTTTACTGCTAAACCTGTTTCTTCTAACACTTCCCTGATTATAGCCTGTTCAGGATCTTCTCCTGGTTCTATGTGTCCTCCCGGAGGCAACCACATATCCAATTTATTGTGCCAATGTAACAATATAGATTTTTTATCTACTACAAAACCTGTAGCGGTAAAATGTCTTTCTAAATCCATTTATTAAACTTAATCTTTAGTTCTTAACTCGGCGGAACCGTTTCCATACAAACCAACCTAATACAATTCCTCCTATCCACAAAGGACTGAATATAGCTATCCAAAACACCAAAATCAACAACCAACTTGCTACAATCGATAAAGATCTAACAACAGTTTTTACAGTATCAGCAATATCAATGCTTCCTCCCACCCAACCTTTAGATTCAGTAACAAAAACACTGACCATAGCCTGAGATTCGACTTCACCTAATTCACTATTTCCTTTCACAGTTAGAGTAGCTGTGTATGGATATGGCCGATGATCTTTATAGTTATGTATAGTTTCAGCAGTAGTATTCATATCTTCAACTTTACCACTCACAGAACTAGAACCATCACCAAAATCCCAAACAAACTCGAGTTCGTCGATATCTTTAGGTCTTGTAAATGAACCATTGAATTCCACTTCCCTACCTGATTCCACTTGTATAGTATCCCCAGCAAAAACTTCGATTATAGGCCTGTCAGAAATGGTAACGATCAAATTATCTTTACCCTCGATGAGACCATCTTCCCCAACACCACTAATTTTAATCTCAACCATAAATGGAGAATCTTTTTCATCAAAAAACTGATGAGTAACTGTAGCGGTAACCTTTTCGCCAGGTTTCTTTGTAGACGAAACCCGGTAGTTAGTCACTGGGGGGGTTCCATCACCAAAATCCCATGTAAAAGTAAATTCTTCTATGCCCTCAGGCGGATAAAAAAAAGACTTGAATCTCAAAACCTCACCCGACCATCCTCTCTGGTCTAATCCACCATCCACCTCAACTAATAAAGGTTTTAAAGATAATTGAACATCTATAAGAGAAAAAGCTGAAGTTTGTTCCAAAAACTTTATCTTGCCTTTCAATGATTCCAATTCTTTTTGCAAGTCACTCAGAGCTTTTTGAACCTTGAGTGCTTCACTTACATTCTCAGATTTACTCAATAATTTCAATAATGCTTCTTCGGTGGCAGTTAGTGTGGTCAGTTTAGAAACATTATCAACATATTCTTCAGTTACATCTTGACTAGTCGAATTTTCGAATTCTATTTTATTCGCTATTGACCGTATAGATGCAACAGCCGTTGACAAGCTTGAAGAGGGAACTCTAATTGAAATTCGGCCAGAATTGTTTTCAGTTCTATTGGAATCAACAACCCAACCATCCATATCAGTTGCAATTTTCGAAATACTATTCAATGCATCCGAAATATTTTCAACATCTATTCCCATATTGACCGTTCTTACTATTATCCTGTCAGTACTAACCAGTTGAGCAACTTCTTGATCTACTGTAGGCCGAACTTGGATCTTTCCAGACCTAGTTTCTTTGTCAACAATAGATGCAGAAGAAATTGGCTCAGATTTAGCTGTAATATCCCTACTCATCCTTTGAGGAGGCATAGGAGCAGCCATAGGAGGAGCCATGGCGGTAGCAGGCATTGGACCTTCCGTTAATTGAGATTTACCAAAACCAGCATCACTAGAATAAACATCTCGAGATGAAAAACCATATTCTTCCGATTGGCTGTTGGAACACCCCATGACTACAAACACCAGCAACAATACAATTGCCTTATATGAAAAATTTGTTTTCATACTATACAACCCCTAAAAGGATTATGTTTAAGATATATTACAATCTCACGGTTACATCTTACACTATCTAAATGAATGAAGAATGGCCCCAACGGAATTCGAATCCGTGTTTGCGCCTTGAAAGGGCGCCGTCCTAGTCCTCTAGACGATGGGGCCAGAAACAAAAGTTTTTATGAGTTCTTATCTACGTTTTAAATTTTAATGAATCTATGTTATCTGATATTCAGTTTTAATTCTTCTGATTTTTCAGCATCATAACATTGATTTATATCTTTAACTTTTTGAGTTCTCAACCATTTCAAACAATGCTGCATAGTAAGTTCATCCGTTGTAGGATACTGGATAAGAAATTTATAAAGTCTCCATCTTTTATCCACGCTAGACGAATGATACCGCAACACAAAAGGTAAAGGATCAGGCTCCATTGGGAAATAACCTGAAATCACAAATACATCTCCACCCCTTCTATCTCTATCTATCATTGGCAATCCATCAAATACAGGGTCCATAGAAGCCACCACAGAAAGATCTATTGGTTCGTTAACAAATCTTTCATATGCTAATTCAATTTGTACTTGTGCAACATGGATTTTAAGTGCAGTTGAAGTTTCTTCATAAAATTCAGTTAAATCACCAGATGCAGCAGCCTCATTAAATTCCAGGACAGTATTCCTAACTAAATTTTCCAGCCCTTGCATTGACGGTATTCTACTGAACCAAGCTCCAGGACCAGTTTCAAAAGGGATCCTATATGGTCCATTAAAATATTCAACCTTCCACTCATTATTATCTTTTCTTAAACCCAAACTGAAATCTAGTTCCAGAGGGTCATTATACCAATTGCGTTGATGTATCACCCCTCTATATTCTACTTCCCATCCTCTTTCAATTCTTCGGTCGCGCCAAGGTTCTAAAGCATAAAGACGCATGTCCATAAGCTTCATCTGCTGCACAAATTCATCCTCTGTTTGAGACCCTTGAAAACTAGGATGTGTACTAGTGTATGCTGATTCTAAATCACCACTATTTACCAAATATAAAAACGACTCAGCTGCTGAAGCAGAATCTGCGGTTTGGTTAGCAACATATAAAAACATGCCTCCCGTACAAGCGGAAGCAAATATCAGTAACCCTGAAATTATTGGCCATACTCTTCTTTTACGCAATTATCATCCTCAAATCTATGGATACAGGGCCAAATCAGAAAGTCCTTCTTTCTCATTTAATCCCAACATTATGTTCATACTTTGCACTGCTTGACCAGCAGCACCTTTGATCAAATTATCAATACAAGCTATAACAATAAGTCTATTTGTCCTATTATCGATTGTGCAATATATCACACATCCATTGGTACCTGAAACTTCTTTGGTGCCAGGAGGACTATCACTAATTTTAACAAACGATTTGCCAGAATAAAAATCCTTGTATATCTGATTTATTTCATGTTGTTCATAAATTCCTGAACCTTTATCTTCGAGATCAACATAACAACTAACTATGATTCCTCTAGTAATGGGTATCAAGTGAGTCAACATCGTGGTTTTAAGATGTTTATCTGTGTTAAGTATGCCGATTTCTTGTGTAACTTCTGCTAAATGTCTATGCCCATCTACAGAATAAGCAGAAACATTCTCGTTTACTTCAGAAAAATGTGTGTTTAGAGATGCAGATCTTCCAGCACCAGAAACTCCTGATTTTGCATCTATAATTATATCTCCTGATAAAATTCCAGAGTTTACTATTGGGGCGAGACCTAGTATCGCCGCTGTAGCGTAGCAACCTGGAGAAGCGATTAATTTAGCTTTACTTATTTCGTCCTCATGTAATTCCGGCAGTCCATAAACGGCCTCTGACAAATATTCTGGGCAAGGATGCACTGTTTTATACCACGATTTGTATTCAGTAGAA
>CAYRIG010000003.1:11944-21266 GCA_964424315.1 uncultured Dehalococcoidia bacterium
ATCTATTACCTTTATACCTTTTTGAATAAAAGGTGCCAAAATCGAAGCACTAGCTGAGTGAGGCAAACAAGAAAAAACCAAATCAACTTCTTCTGAGACTTCTTTTTCTATTGTTATATCTAGTGGAGCCATGTGAGGGAATATGTCACTTAATTGTTTACCTGCATCGCTCCTACCAGTTACAGCAACAATTTCGACATTAGGATGCCTATGTAATATCCTTGCAAGACTTATGCCTGCATATCCAGTTATATTCAATATAGCAATTTTTACAGAATCCACACTAATATCTCTTTACAATACTTAGTAAAATTTCCCGATAGCAAAATTATATATTCGAGTTGAACAAAGAACAATGATTCTTTCATCATCTTGAAATCCAAAACCGCTGATTTAAATCAATGATTAAGGTTTATACCGATTAAGAAATTCGCGATGGACACTTATGGCTCAAAACGCAGCTTTTGCAACTTGGACGCATCGCTTTACAAATATTCCTGCCATGATTAATCAAATAAACATGGAATTGGAAAATCATTTTTTTGTCTACCAAACCCTCTAACAAATCATGAGCAGCATCTGCTGTGATTTTGGGACCGATTAGTCCCAATCTCTTTGAAAGCCTATGCACATGGGTATCTACTGGTATAGCAGGCATTCCGAATGAAAAACATAAAACAATAGCAGCAGTTTTAGGCCCTATTCCGTCAATATCCATTAGCCATTTCTTGGCATCTTTCATGGGCAAATCACCCAAAAAATCAATGTTTAAACTTCCTATTTCATTGTGAATATAGCTTAAAACATTTTTAATCCTTATAGCCTTTATCCTAAATAATCCAGCAGACTTGATCGCTTTCTCTATTTCTAAGATTTCAGCATCGAGAACAGAGTACATATCTCCAAATCGATTTTTAAGTATTTGAAAGGCTCTCTCCGAATTTATATCGGATGTGTGTTGAGACAATATTGTCAATATCAGTTCATCTAAAGGTTCATGTCTGCGCTTCCAGATTGCCTTTCCGTATTGAACCTCAAGCAAATCCACAATTTCTTTCGGATGTATGGGTTCAATTTTGTTTTTCATTTTTCCTAGGCTCAAAAAATGTACTTGCAGCCCCTAAGAGAGCAACATTTTCTTCTATTTGAGAAACAACTAGTCTAACCTTATCTTTCTGGTTGATCATAACCCTTTTTGAGATTTCAAATTCAATACTTGGCATCATTATATCCAAAGATTCGACCAACCCTCCTCCTAAAACAATAATTTCAGGATCAAACGAATGAATGATATTTACTAAACCAACACCTAAATTACTTCCTGCTTGTTTCATAATTGATAAAGCTAAATCATCACCATTTTTTGCAGCGCTTGCAACCATTTTTGCATTTATGTCATGAAATTCTCCTGAAACCAATTTATTAAGAATAGAGCTAGAACCATTTTTCAACTTTTCTATAGTTAGTTTTGAGATAGCAGTACCAGATGCTAAAGCTTCAAGACAACCAATATTACCGCAATTGCAAACTGGTCCATTTTTATCTATCGTCATATGACCAAATTCAGGAGCAAATCCTCTCGAACCCATCAATAACTCGCCATTTATAATCACGCCTGAGCCAATACCCGTTCCAAGAGTCAGATAAACTAAATGTCTGAATTCTTTGCCAGCTCCATATACATATTCACCCAGTGCGGCTGCATTCGCATCATTAATAATGTATATGGGGATTTCGAGATGCTTTTCAAGAGCCTCTCGGAAATAAAATTTATCCCAGCCTGGTAAATTAGGAGGATTATAAAAAACTCCTGAACTTACATCGTATGGACCTGGAACAGCCAAGCTTAAGCCAATCACTTCATCTTCTCGAGAACTATTATTATAGGTACTTTGTATTAGTTGGATTAATCTTTCTACTACACTTTCTTTGCCTAAATCTGCTTCCGTCAATATTGACCGCTTATGTTTTACTCCACCAAATTCATCGACAACACCCACACGTATGTTTGTACCACCCATATCTATACTGATTACATATTTGTTCATTTATATTTGTCTCTCTTGGCACACATATCAATCGTGGTATAAGCTAGTTTAATGCAAAATTCAAATCAAATAAATGATATTATATCTAACCAGAACTGGACTCCGACTCCTTTTTATAAAGCAACAAGTTTAAGCGACAAATTAAGTTTAAACCTTTGGTTGAAACGAGAAGATTGCACTCCCATAGGCTCTTTCAAGATCAGAGGAGCACTAATAGCCATGGATTCTCTAAGCGCTACCATACCTCAATCTGGTGTCTGTGTCGCCTCAGCTGGGAATTACGGGCTTGCTATTTCAACAGCAGGGGAAATGCATGGTATTAAATCAACAGTGTTCGTACCCAAAAATGCTACAGAATCGAAAGTGGAAAAAATACGTTTAACAGGCGCGAGGGTAATCCAAAAAGGAAATGATTTTGACACTGCAAAAAATGAAGCTAGAAAATATGCTGAATCAAACGGAATGTTATTTTGGGAAGATGGTGTATTGGATGAAATGGTATCTGGCTCATCAACAATAGCTAGAGAAATGATTGCTGTATCGAAAGACTGGGACTATATTATAGTTCCAGTAGGCAACGGCTCTCTTATTAAAGGAATAGCTACCGAAATAAAAAGGGTTCTCCCATCCACAAAGGTGCTTGGAGTAGTCCCAAGCGGCTCACCTGCTATGTATCAAGCCCTCACTGGACTCACTTGGGATGAATCAGTTTCACCTAAAACCTCTGCTGATGGATTATCAGTTCGAATCCCTATAAACAAAATCACTCAAGAGATCAAGCCTCTCATCGATGATGTGTTTCTTATACAAGAATCTAAATTACTCCCAGCGGTAAAAACGCTTATCGAACAAGAACAGATGGCTGTTGAAACCTCTGCTGCAATCTGTCTGGCAGGCATAACGGAAATTAATGGACTACATGGTAAAAATGTTGCAGCAATAATCACGGGTAACCACTTACAACCTAACTTGTTACAGAAGGCACTCTCAGGCAAATCTCTACTTTAATAAGGGACTCAATTTGACAACAATCGGCATAATAGCGAATCCAATGGCGGGTAAAGATATAAGGCGATTAGTCGCTCATGGCCGCTACGTTTCGAACAATGAAAAGGTCAATACCCTTAGAAGGTTGTTTGTAGGTCTTGATTCAATAGGAATCGAACAGGTATTGATGATGCCTGACTATGATGGGATATCAAGTAATTGCAAAACATACAAATCAAAAAACTTGAAAATTGAAACTCTTAACATGAGACTCATAGATAACGAAGTGGATTCCACAAATGCAGCTAAATTATTAAAGGAATTGGAAGTAGACTGCATAGTGACTCTTGGCGGAGATGGTACAAACAGAGCAGTAGCTAAAGGCTGCACAACAATACCTTTATTGCCAATATCGACTGGAACAAACAACGTTTTCCCCGAAAATATTGAAGGCACAATTGCTGGAATCGCGGCGGGACTCATATCCAAAAACCTTGTCGATCTAAATAAGACAACTTACAAATCTAAACTACTAGAAATCTGGATCGACAAATCGTTGAAAGATATCGCCCTGGTAGATACTGCTGTAAGTTTTACTGATTCTTTAGGTGCAAAAGCGATTTGGACAACTTCAGAATTATCGGAGATTTTCGTCATAAAAGCTAAATCCACTGCAACCGGACTTTCATCTATTGCATATATGTTATCAGGTGATGAATTAAATGAAGACAAGGGAATACATATTAAAACCAGTTCCACAAATAATCACAACCTAAAAGTTCCACTGGCCCCGGGCTTGATAAAATCGGTACCTATTAAAAACTGGAACTATATAGAAATGAATTCTACAACCACTATTCCTCAATCATCATGTGTTCTTGCTCTTGACGGTGAAAGAACTCTATCAGTTAAATCAAGTAGCCAAATAGAAATAGTGCTGAAAAAAGATGGTCCTATAGTAATATCCACAGATAAAGTCATCGAGCAGGCGGCCTTAAACAATATCATGTATAATACCGCTATCGATGACCCAACATGATATTTTACCGATTCTTAAATTATGTCTGAAATAACCACCGTCTTAGGTCCCATAGATTCAAATAAGTTAGGTTTCACCTTGATGCATGAGCATATCTTTTTAGATGCCAGGGTAGATGTTTGGTTACACGAGCGCCTACTAGCCGATAAAGAATTAGCGTATAAGGAATTGATGCTATACAAACAGGCTGGCGGAAGTACCATAGTAGACCAAACAAACGGTGGATTAAGAGGAATAAATATTTTAAATGAGAAACATCCGATTGCCATACAGGAACTATCACGTAAAACAGGTATAAATATTATTCTTGGCAGCGGTTGGTATAGAGAACCGTATTACGATAAGAGTCTTTGGAGATTAAAAACAGACGAGATTTGCGAGAATATTGTTCGTGAAGTAACTGAGGGGATTGAAGGAACACAAATTAAATCTGGGATAATAGGGGAAATTGGTGCCCATTTCAATTATATATCTCCTGTTGAAGAGAGGGTATTAAGAGCAGCTGGAAGGGCGCAAAAGAAAACAGGACTCGCAATTTCTACACATCAGGGTGCAGGGAGAGTAGCACTAGACCAACTTGATATCCTAGAAGAAGAGGGAGTGGACCTCAGAACTGTCATAATCAGCCACGGATATATAAATCCAGATCATAGTTACCACATGGAAATTATTAATAGAGGCGCTTTTATTTCTTTTGAAGGGTTAGGACCTAAAAACTCGTTTGAAGCTAAAAGAGAGATGAATTTGCTTGGACAAATCATCGAATCTGGTAATATAAACCACTTAATACTCTCGCATGATGTTTGCGTCAAACCAATGTATGTCGCTTACGGTGGAGGCGGGTATGAGTATATCTCGAAAACATGGTTGGGAATGATGAAACAAGATCTTGGCATTTCTGACGAACAAATCCACCAGATAATGGTTGATAACCCCCAAAATGCCCTTAAAGGGGAGAGATAATAAAATAAGTTCATAGGATATAGTAATGCAAACAAGACAACTTGGAACCAATGGAGCAAATGTACCTGTAATATGTCTCGGCACGTGGCCGTTAGGCGGAGGTTTCGGCAAGATAGATTATGACAATGGAGTCAAAACAATAAAAACTTCCATTGATGCAGGAATTACTTTTATAGATACCGCTGAAGGATATAACAATGGTGAAAAATTGGTTGGTGATGGTATATCTGGGCAAAGAGATAAGGTGTTTTTAGCCACAAAACTCTCGGGAGCAGACCATTCGAAGCAACACATGGTAACTGCTCTGGAAACAAGTTTAAAATTGCTTGGAACTGATTATATAGATTTATACCAATTACATAGTCCGCAAGCCAGATGGCCTATTCAAGAAACGATGGGCAATCTTATTGATTTAAAAAACCAAGGGAAAATCAAATATATCGGTATATCTAACTACAATGACCAGCAAACCAATGAGGCATTGAATTACGGTCCAATACATAGTTCCCAACCGAGATACAACATACTTTTCAGAGAAACAGAAATATCGACAATACCGTTTTGTTTAGATAACGGTATTGGAGTAATAGCACATTCGGTACTTGCTAAAGGGTTATTATCTGGAAAATATAAAGTAGGGTCACAATTTGCGGAAGATGACGAAAGACGCAAGGTATACGGTAACATGAAGGGAGAACAATTTGAGCGGATATTCGGATTCATTGATAAGTTATCCAACTGGGCTTCAGACAATGGCAGAGATTTACTCCAATTGGCAATAGCTTGGGTAAACGCACAACCGGGTATAACTTCAAGCATTATTGGAGCTAAAACATCCGAACAAGTTTTACATAGCGCTAAAGCAGGTGATTGGAATCTTAGCCAAACCGACCTCCAAGAAATATCGACTCTACAAGGCGACCTCAGACTCGATTTCCAGCAATTAAGGGAAGACGAGGATTGATGCATTTGGGATTCTTGACCGTTTAGCCTAACCCATTCTTGCTTTGTGAAATTTGTACTTGCAACGATCTATGATAATCTTCATATCTGCCTGCAGTTGCCAGCATTCACTACTTCGTTTATGTTCAAGATATCGTTCGCAAACGTGATCGTGTAAATACTGCTCTTTATCGAAATATTCGTTTTCTATATCCCACCAAAAATTACTTTTGCCAATAAATTCTTGAGATCTATTTCCGATACAACATTTAGAATCCTGTACATGAGTGGAGCATAAACAGCATGTAACTATTACATTTGATATATCTGTATTGGGATGTGATTCAAAATAAGAACGGTTGTCGGTGTCATCCCAAACATTTTTTTTTGAAACACTACGGTGATAATCCATTGGACTCAATGTAAGCGATTCGTTGACAAATTCTTTTACGGGTTTGTATCCACATACCTCGCAATTAATCTTCTTTATTCCCTTTGTATTGCCTCGAGTTTTCCCCATTTTGAACCCTTTTCGAATCGCCGTTTTTAAGAAACTGTTTTTAGTTTATTATCAGACAAATACTTTTGCAAACCCAGCCAAATTATATACTTCCTATTTTGATTCTACTTTGCTTTTAGTATACATTATGTTATTCTTTTATGATTCTTATTATGTATACACTTTACGATTATTTAATGATATGAATAAAAAACGTCATAGCCTACAGATTAGTGCAGAAGCTTACAGAAAGCTGTCGCAATTAGTAGATTCATCAGGTTTGAGTTATACAGAATTTGTTGACCATTTATTGGATATTGGAGAAACAGAATCTCTGTCCAAGGTTAATGATTTCAACTTGAATCGCGATAAAATCGAAACCAGTATAAGAAACTCAATCCCTAAACCACCTCAGGCAGTAATAGACACCAGTATTTTAATGTGTTGGAAAAATCACACAGAACACGATTATGAATACTGGGTTGGAAGCAATTTCACTCGTCGTGAAATCATTTTTGCTGTAAGTTACCATTTAACTAAAAACATTGACATTAGCCTCGAATATCGCAAGTCCATAATGGCAAATTCTTTCGGGATTGATGACAAAATCGAATCTCAAGCTAAACAGAAAACTGTAAACCCATTTAAAAAAACTGGTGCTGAAGAAAATGTCACTAAAGCAAATACCACATGGGCAGATCTGTATCCAACATTCTTCAAACACCATCTTAAAAACAGGAGTAATTTCGAAATATATTGTGACAATAGACTTAATGCCCTTGTTAAAAAAGGTTATATAATTAGAACGGATGATGGTCTTTATTCAATAAACAAGAACGGGTTGACTGCAACAAATTGGACCATTATTCATGGAGTCTATAATCTATCACCACAAAGACACCTCAACATTCCACGATTATTCTAATTTAAAATAGTACAGTATTTATGATTGTGGTGGTAAAGAACTATTTCCACAGAGTTTGATCAATAGCTTCGTCCCAAAATGATTTAGCCTTGATAAACGCTGATTTAGCTTTGGGTATGTCTACAGTTTTCGCCTCAAATAATGGACTTCTTTTATCAAACCTAACAATCCATCCTTCGTCTATGGTTTGACCAGTCATTTCCTCCAGACAACAAACATATCCTCCACATTGCAAAGCCATCTCTTCGTAAAATCCATTAGAGGTTTTCCAGTCTATAAGAATAATCTTACCATCCTTGGCACCTAAGGCATCCAAAGTGCCTGCAACCTGTAATTTAACTGAATACACGCACATCTCACTTAATATCAGATCAATATTGTTAGTCTCTTGCCATATACGAAACGCTTCGATAACTGGATTGTATTCTATGGGAATTTCAGGGTCTTCTTCATTGATGATAGCCTCTATAAGACTATGTGCTTTTGTCCCATAATCTGCAGCCGATGTAGAAAGTTTTGCTAATTTTGACTTGGCATCATCTTTGAACTCTGCAACAATATTTTCCGTTATATATGTCCCTACATAATCTCTTAATGTATCTACTCCTGCTGAGATACCCAAGTTTTTTCCCCAATTCACGAGAGCAGGCTTACTTATAACATCACTTATCACAGAAGTCACAGAAACCATCGGTGTTTCTTGAATTTGTTTGAGTATATAATGGCGTTTACCATTGATCTGTTCTCTTACTGGATCAATAGGTTTTGTTCCTAAAATATGTTCTACTTTACTGACGTTAGTCATACTTTGTGAACTTTAATACAAACAAGTTTTCATTTTTATGCAGATGGTTCTGCATATTCTTTGTCCTTAGCATAAATCTGTAATCTCCCTCTAATATCAGTAATGATAATCCTATCTTGTTTATCAACAGCTATTCCAATCGGCCTCCCAAACTTAGATGTATAAGAAGTAATATCTTCATTTTGCCTTAAGTTTTTAATCGATTCAGGGTCTCTTTCTAAGTTATACAACCCTGCTTTGTTAAATTCGACTGCATCACCATATAGGGATGCAATCAATTCACCATCCGGCTCATATATCTGAACTTTTCTATTACCCCAATCTACAACATAAATGTCACCCTGACTGTCTACCCCTACTCCGGAAGGATGGTCAAGGGCCACATTAGGATCATCGCTCGTTCCAATCTGCATTACGAATTTTCCATCAACCGTAAATTTTTGAACTCTGTTATTGCCCCAATCAGCTACATATACATATCCATCCGAGTCAATCGTTATACCCCATGGTTTATTAAATTCACCCTCTCCATCACCATATTTTCCCCATGCTTCTATAAATTCTCCGTCTTTACTAAAAATTTGAATTCTGCTATTCAAGCTATCCACTATGTACAGGCGATTGTCCATGTCAAAGTCTAATCCAGCAGGACCATTAAATTGACCAGGCAAACCACCTTTTACACCCCATTCTGAGATACTCTCACCAGCAGGATCAAACTCTGGATACGGCATCAACTTATCCGTTTCAAAAACATATATCTTGTTTTCAAATTCATCAGAACAATATAATTTCCCATCATTTGATAATGCGATACTATTAGGCCAAGTGAAAGATCCTCTGGCAAAATCTCCGATATGGTGTTCTTTGTAAGTAGTTTTGCCTATACGGCAACCAATATCTACACCGTGCGCTTCAGATGGGTATCCGAAACCTCTACTAAGAATGAACAATACTTCATCATCGCCTATTGCTACATCCATTGCATAATTTGACCCACCAGTACTACCAAACCTACTTTCGTTATGCTCAGGTGACAACCTTCCGATAGAATGACTGAAATGCCATGCTCTACCACCAGCTACAGTTGTTTTCATAAAAGTTTCTCCAAATC
>CAYRIG010000004.1:0-8609 GCA_964424315.1 uncultured Dehalococcoidia bacterium
CCCATGTATGGAACCATCTGTTTCTCTTCGTAGTAATGCCAAAGGGTAACCCTGTCTACCATCACTCCTAGGGTTAGGATACAGTCATTATCAGCCATTAACTCAAAGGGGTTGTCTGTGCCACATTGAGTTGGTGAAAGATAATGTTTATCCAACAATCGACGTGCGGATTTCCCCAAGCCTACCCAGGAATGGGTTGGGTGGCAGCTACGCAAACTTTTTGGTCTTTGACGCACAGTTTCAGGTATAACACCCTGAAAACCAGGCTGTGTACTTCTACAAAGTCCATCGGATGGAGTACATTCACAATCACTATTGGTAAAACCAGAATAGTCATCCCAAACGCTGTCTCTAAAAGCAGGTACCAGGAGTGTCCCATCTGGTCCTACCACTTCAGACAAAGCATCAACCACTGCCTCAGACCCTCCTTCAACCGGACCCAGAGAACTTAGAGAGCTGTGCATCATTACAGTTACCCCGGGCTCAATACCCAAGGCCACTAGATCAGATATGATTTGCTGTTTTGTTACCGCCATATCAGCAACTATAAACCTTTCTAACTAAAAAATTAAATGCCACGAGTACAAAAAGTTTAAATGGCTTAGACCAACCAATATTTTAGGATAGTCATCATTTCCCATTTTTTTACATGTAGTTTTTATCTAGTTTAACGTACAGCTTTTACTATTATTTTGCTGAATATTTTTGACGTCCCATAATTTGGAAAAACTGAATGCCCTTGGACAATGTCCATATGCCTCTTGTACTTCTACCAAAACACCCTGTAATATTTTGGAATTATCATCCGCGGTTGCAACTTCTAGAGACAGGTTTCTTTTTTCTACTTCCTCACCTGACAATATTTTTGCTTTACCATTAATACGCAAAGTTTCATTCAAACCAGGGATGAAAAATATCAGACCGATATGGGGATTCATTTCAATATTTTGGTAGGATTGGAAAAGTTTATTCCCAGCAACGTCAGGCAAAAGCAATCGCTCCTTGTCTAAAACCTTTATAAAACCGGGCAATCCTCCTTTCGGAGAAGCATCACATTCTCCTTGAGAATTAGCTGTTGCGATAACTGCAAATGGTGATTGTTTAATGAATGCTATATGTGAATCCCTTAGATATCCAACCACTTTTCCTGCGGTTCTTTCTTTTGGGAATCCAAATTTACGTGTAAATGAGTTACCAACATTTTTGGGAAGTTGTACAGGATTCATATCTTGATATTTTCTAATAGTTAAAAATTAATAATTGAATCTATATAACAACAATAATATGTGAATGTCAATTCAGATTATCACATATACAATTTGACCACGTATTCGTTATGATACATGCGAAATAAAATCAGCAATTGATTTATGTAATTAGGCAAATTCCATATCTAAAATGGATGGTGGGCCAGCGTGGACTCGAACCACGGACCTCAGTCTTATCAGGACTGCGCTCTAACCAGCTGAGCTACTGGCCCTAGAACAAAGAAACAACTTAGCAATTATATCTGAATTTTAATACTTTCATAGTTTTTCGTTGATATTCTGACAACTTGGAAAACAGGTAAATGTGGTTTTTTTAAGAATTTTTTTAAGATTATCAATTTGGCTACCTATAAAAAACCCGCTCTAAATCGGCATTCTAGAGCCAATAAAAGCTGCTTGGTGTATAGTAAATCCCAACACTTATTGAAGGTAAAATAATCATGCCAAAGAAAAGTGGTAAATTTGATGCTATGGCTAATGAACCATTATCACGTAGAGATTATATTGGCTGTGGATGTTTGATTATTATACTTATTTTTATCGGATATGTAATTTGGCTAATTTACAGATTGATATTCTGATTAATACAGGTACATAATCAGTAGATAATACAAATAACATTAGGGACAATTTTCTTATAAATACAAAGGAGAAAAATGTTTGGAGTTTTCTTCTTTGTAGGAACAAAACAAGTAGCGTTTTGGATTTGATATACCCAGACAGGAAATATTGCTAATAGTATTGGTATTACTGCTGCCATTAGTATAATTCTTGTTGGTTTTTTATATTGGTTGGGTAAAGTAGACCAGCGTAAGCGACAATGATTTTATTTTAATTTTCTTATAATCATAATGTTAAAACCGACAGCACCTGCTATAGCCATAGCGACACCACCCCATATACCAGTGCTTAAATGTCCAGTAGTAACGCCTATAATTAAACCAAAGACAACACCAAACATTACCCCAAAAATAGTACCTCCAAGAATAAATGGCCAAATTGGGTTGTCCGAATCTATTACGAATGGTGTCTTATCATCCATCTATAATCTGCACATTCAGGCTAGGGAACACTAGCAATCAGGCATATACCCAACGCTACTGTGTTTATTATCAAACTTGTGGTAGCCAGAACATCCATTCTCGATGGCGGCTGCTTCAGCAGCTTCAGCGGTTTCATAGACCATGCCTTCGCACTTTTCTTTTTCACCAGATTCACTAGTGTAGAAGTGATGACCAATTTCTCCGCTCTTTTTGCTTTCTTCATCGGCGTCAGTAGGACTGTCGGCCATAACAAGCGTAGTGGTCATTACCAAAATAACCAAAACCGCTGTAACACCGATTAAAGCACCAAAATATATTCTTGAAATCATACAGGTATCATATCACATAACCAGATATTTGTTTTCAGTATTGCATCTACCATTTTTTGTTTATCGGGGTAGCCATATTTAATTTTGGTATAATGGCTCTATGCTAAAATCACCAATTATATTCAAACACAGGCAATATTGGATAATTAAATAAAAATCATATTAAAAACCTATGGAAACTACAGATCGAAATAATACAATCGAATCAATATTGAAAGGTTCATTTGACTTAAACGTTAAAACACTCCCCAACACCCAAAATTTGATGCGTATGGATGGTATAGATACAGCAAAATATGCATTTGAATTTGAGATGCATGGATTTGCTTTAAACTCCAGCGAATATCTAACAACACCTTCTGCCCAAATGCTCAATCGAATGTATCCCGGCATAAATATTGAAGGCTCAATCCCACTAAGTTTCCCTTTAAAAGAAGGATTCGCTGAAGATACTGAAAATGCAGCAAATATCGGCACTAAAATTGCGAGACTTCAAAAAAATACCAGTACCAACCCAATAAATGACCTGGTTAAATTGGAAAAGCTTATATCGACAATCAAGAATCATGACATGTTATTGATATGTGAGAACCTGTCTATAGATGAATCAAAATTGATTCTCAACTTAGCAAAAAATGCAGGTGTCGATAAATTCATGACTTATCATCCGATAGAATCTACATCGATTGATGACCTAAAACAAATGGCGAATTTGGGTGCATATATAGAATTAGCCTTTAATGCTCTGATGCCGCTGTATCCCGGCTTAACAATTGAGGACGCATGCAAAGCAATCAAAGAAATTGGGACTGACTATTGCGTAGCTACAACTAGATTCGGAAACATCGAGTTACCCCCTCCTGCTGAAGGTATGCGTATGTTTGTAGCATGTTTATTGGAAAAAGGTTTTTCTGAAAAAGATGTCAGTAAATTAGTTAAAACAAATCCAAATATGCTTATCAGCTAACTATTTTCCTTTAGAAAGCACTCTTTCAACTTCCTTTACATATCCGAATTTCAATCTTGCAATACCCTTAAGATCCTCGACGGCTGTTTTAATGATTTTAACTCTGGTGTCTGGATCGTCTACCCATCTAACAGGAATTTCTTTTACCTTATAGTGGTTCTTAATAGCTAATACAATCAGTTCGCTATCAAAAAACCATCCATTGTCATTTACTAGAGGGAGTAATTCACCAGCCAACTTTGAACTAATAGCTTTAAACCCACACTGATAGTCTTTGATGAATAAAGGTTTAAAACCTTGGATAAAGACGACCCTCATTATCAAGCTGTATATCCTTGAGATGATTTCTCTGTTCAATGGCCTATCTATAACTTTTGATTGTCTCTTCAATCTAGATCCAATTACTAAATCGAAATCTTCGTCCCTTATTGCATCTACCATATCTGGTAATACAGACAAATCAGTAGATAAATCTACGTCCATGTAACAGTGAATATCGAAATCTGGATTAAGCCATGCATTTCGCAAAGCACGACCTCTACCTCTTAATTCTAATCTGGTGTAAGAAACTTCTTTGAATCTCTTTGCTAAATCTTTTGATATCTCAGGCGTTTTATCTGTAGACCCATTGTCCACTATATTTATTTTCCATTCGTACTGTGTAAGCGATGAAGATATTGATTCATGCAACTTGTTTACACTGTTATGCAAACTTGATTCTTCATTCAATACTGGTATTACTATTTGCAATAAGGTTTTCATTTATTATAAAACCAACACTTAAGGTTCTTAGTGTTTAAAATGCCTTACTCCGGTAAATATCATCGTAAGATTGCAATCATTTGCAGCTTCTATCACTTCTTGATCTCTGATGGAACCACCAGGCTGTATTATTGTGGAAATTCCATTTTCAGCAGCCATTATAATGCTATCTTTAAACGGGAAAAATGCGTCTGAGGCCAATACACAATCCTTCGCCTTGTCTCCAGCAGCCCTCAGAGCTAAATGAACACTATTCACACGATTAGGCTGACCTGCACCTAAACCAATTATAGATTTATCTTTGACCAATAAAATGCTATTAGACTTAACATGTTTACAGGCTTTCCAAGCAAATTCCATGTCTGCAATCTGATTCTCAGCAGGCAACTTTTCAGATGCGATGGTCCAATCATCATGCTTTTCTTCACTCGAATCAGTCGTTTGAACAAGAATCCCGCCGACTACCGAGCGTAATTCAGTCTTATTGTCCTCAAACCCCTTAACGGCCAATATTCTCGCTCTTTTTCTTTTCTTTAATATTTCTAGGGCCTCATCTTCGTATCCTGGCGCAATTATCACATCAAACAATACACCTTTCATTGCCTCAGCTGTTTCTTTCTCAACTTTCTTGTTGAACGCAACTATGCCGCCGTAAGCAGAAACAGGATCACCATTATAAGCTCCACTATATGCTTCAGCCTGTTTTTGTCTACTCGATAAGCCACAGGGGTTGGTATGTTTGATTATCGCAACAGTATTTTCTTCAAAATCATTTACAATCCTGAAAGCAGAATCAGCATCAAGAACATTCGAATAAGACAATTCTTCACCATTATATTGAACCAGTTCACCTAATCCAACAGGCGATTTTTCAAAATCCACCCCACTATACAAAGCTGCATCTTGATGTGGGTTCTCTCCATATCTTAGATGTTTAACTTTTCTATAGGGTAATGCTAAATGATCATTAAATTCAGATGCTGTGTCTGAAAAATATTTTGCTATTACTGCATCATAAAAAGCGACATGATTAAAAGCCTTGCTAGCAAGATGTTTCCTATCTTCCAAACTCAACTTGCTGGGAAGTTTTTCAACGACCCATGAATAATCATTTGGGTCTACTAATATAACTACATCAGCATAATTTTTTGCTGCAGACCTTATCAAAGTAGGACCACCTATATCAATATTTTCAATGATTTCATCCAAATCTTCGGGGTTATCTTGAGCTACTTTTTCAAACGGGTAAAGATTAACAGCCACTAAATCTATAGTGGCGATGCCCTGAAAAGACAACGAAGCTATATGCGAAGGTTCGCTCCTTTTTGCAAGAATCCCTCCGTGAATATGAGGGTGAAGAGTTTTAACCCTACCATCAAGCATTTCTGAAAACCCAGTAACTTCTGCAACCTCTATAGCTGAAAGACCTTCATGTGAGTTGATGGCCTTTGAGCTACCTCCTGTACTTATCAATTCATAGCCCTTTGCCTTTAAGTCAAGAGCTAGCTCTACTATACCTACTTTGTCATAAACACTAACTAACGCTTTCATATCTTTTAAACATTCTCCAGATCAATTAGACATTATTTAAATTAGCAATAAAGTTTTATATCATTCTTTGTTAAATGAATATAACTTGTTCATCTTCTTTTCTTTCACGGATTTCTCCAACAACTCTAACTTCAGGCAAGATAGCCTGGATGTTTTTAGCATCTTCGGAACTCGCTACCAATATCATACCCAACCCCATATTAAACACTCTAAACATTTCATCATCATCTACTTTCATCAATTTTTGCAATAATTTGAACAAAATTGGTATATCCCAACTACTCAAATCTATGGCTGCACACAAATCATCAGGCAATGCTCTTGGTAAATTTTCAGCTATACCCCCTCCAGTTATATGAGCCATACTTTTTATACTCATTTTTATCTGTTTTATCAACGGCTGATAAGGTCTATGTGGAATTGTTAGTGCTTGGCCTAATTCGCACTCAAGTTCACCAAAGTATTTGTTCAGCAAATTCAGATCATTATCTAAATCAAGTTTATTTCTTATCAAAGAAAAACCGTTTGTATGTACCCCGTTGGAATCCAACGCAAGAACAATGTCCCCAACATTTACTGAAGATGACTTCAAAAGGTTATTTTCTGTTACAACCCCTACAGAAAAACCAACAAGTTCTATATCGTTTTTAGAGTAAATCCCAGGCATTTCTGCAGTTTCTCCACCTATTAGAGAACATTCGGATATCTTACATGCTTCACCAATTCCTCTCCCAACTTTTTCAATAACATCTGTTATCAATTCACCAGTGGCGATGTAATCCAAAAAAAATAAAGGGTCCGCTCCGGTCGTTAACACGTCATTGACACATGCATTAACTACATCATGTCCTAGTTTTTCATATTCATTGAGGGCAACCGAAATTCTTGATTTAGTACCAACACCATCTGTGCTTGATACTAAAAGCGTTTCAGAAGAATTGTTCAATCTATATATAGCTCCGAAGCCACCCACTCCTTCAACAACATTCTTATCATAGGTTGATTTGGCTATCTGAGATAAAAAACCAACAGTTGTTTCAGCAGCATTTCTACTTACACCTGCATCTCGGTAGGCGTCGCTATCACGATTTAAATCCATTTCAATCACCTAAAACCACAGTCAATCAACAAAATAAGATTAATATAATCGAATCTATTATCATACTTCCAGAGATAATTTATCCATCTCCAATTGGACAGGTATTGGGTGGTTACCCGTAAAACAGCCCATGCAAACATTTGATGCCTCTGACTTTACAGACTTCAAAAGACCTGCATGACTTAAATACCCCAAAGAATCTGCTTCTATGTGGTCCTTTATTTCATTAACACTATTATTGGCAGCAATAAGTTCTTTACGAGTGGGAAAATCTACTCCAAAATGGCACGGGAATTTTATTGGGGGTGCACAAATGCGCAAATGAATTTCTTTTGCACCTGCATTACGCAGTAATGAAACAACTGGTTTACTAGTCGTACCTCGCACAATACTATCATCCACAACTACTAACTTTTTACCTTCGATCAGCTCTTTTAAGGGATTCAATTTCACCTTTACACCCACTTCACGCATACGCTGGTCAGGATTGATAAAAGTCCTACCAACATACCGGTTCTTTACCAGGCCCTCTCCAAAAGGTATCCCTGATTCTTCTGAGTATCCCACAGCTGAAGCAGTGGCAGAATCCGGTACACCAATCACCATATCTGCTTCTACAGGATGCTCGCGAGCTAATTCTTTACCCATTAACAGTCTACTTTTATAAACCAACTTGCCATCTAATTCGCTATCTGGACGAGCAAAATAAATATGTTCAAAAACACAAAATGAACATTTCTCCTTATCCTTTTGATATATTGATTTGAATCCCTTAGAATCGAACATAATAGCTTCTCCTGGATTCACTTCCCTTACAAATTTAGCGCCAACATTATCCAATGCACAGCTTTCAGATGCTATTATCCATCCACCATTAACACTCCCAAAACAAAGGGGTCTAACTCCAAGCGGGTCACGCACTACTATCAATTCTTTTTCCGTCATTAGGGTTAACGAATATGCTCCTTGTACTTTCCTCATTAAATAGGCAATCCTTCCTTCCCAGGTATTAGCAGGAGCACTTGCTACAAGTTTGGCTATAACTTCCGAATCGCTACTTGTATTAAATTCTTGCCCTAATTCTTCCAGTTCATGTTTTAATTCAAGAGAATTTACTACATTGCCATTATGGGCTATGGCTAATTTAAAATTTTCTCCGTCTACAATCATTGGTTGAGCGTTTTTGATGTTACTGGTCCCGGTAGTTGAATATCTTGTGTGACCAATCGCTGTATCTCCAGTAAGATAATCAAGGTCTTCATCCTTAAAAACATGAGTGACGAGACCCATACCAGTACGTAACTTGATTTTATAGCCGTCGGCACTTGCTATCCCTGCACTTTCTTGTCCTCGATGCTGCAGAGCATATATGCCATAAAATGCTAATCTTGAAACATCCCCATTTGGATCATATACCCCAACTATCCCACAGTCCTCCCCAAATTTCTTCTCAAATTGTGATTTGACCATTTTGACTTCTACACTAACAAGTTAAAATTCGCGAACTCAGTTTATCCCCTACAACCCGTGAAAACTTTACTACATATCCGCAACTTATTTAACAACTTTATCAGAATTATCCGAAGATGA
>CAYRIG010000004.1:8619-20036 GCA_964424315.1 uncultured Dehalococcoidia bacterium
ATACAAGTTTAAATATTACCAATCCAAAGGGATAATTTTTAATAATGAAGGGACAACAAAAATCAATAGGGTGAGTGAAGTCAATCCGATCACACTATTGATGATTAAAGCCGTGCTGGGACTAAACAAAGTAGCAAATACCCCTATAATTATTGCTCCAAATGGTCCAGTGCCAATAGCAAGGCTGACTACACCAAGAGCCTTACCTCTATAATCAATATCTGCTACTAGCACTACAATAGCTGCCTGCATAGTACTAAATCCTGCTGCACCAACACCCAACAAAGCCAATACCAATAGGCTTAAGTAATAAGATTCGGAAATCCCTAATCCTAATAGAGCCAGAAAGGTAACAAAACATCCTCCAATAAAAATCAACCCATGTCTCGTTATTTTTGGTATAGACGCAACCAGCAATGCACCCGCTAAAGCACCTATACCAAACATTCCTTGAAGCGAACCCATCTTGGCCGGCCCCACATAAAGTACTTGTTTGGCAATTATCGGGATCAAATGTGAATATGAGAAAAGAAACAAATTCATTACAAACGTAATAAGAATCACACTTAATATAAGTTGATTCGAACTGACATACTTTATGCCCTCTATTATATTAATCGGTCTATTTATTTGGTTATTTCTCGGCTTATTAGATTCCAGCCTTAAATTCCACATCAATCCACAGGCAAACAAATGCAATATTATAAGTACTAGAAATACTAAATGGTTGCCATAAAGAGTAGAAATTCCTATTATCGCCCCGGCCATTATTGGACCAATAGCCAAACTAAGACTCATAGCTACCGAATCTAATGCAAATCCATTGGTAGCCCCTTTGCCCTTTAAAATATCATGTACCATTGATCTCCTAGAAGGCATTTCAACTGAATAACCTATCCCCGTAATTAATGCAGCTATATAGCAATGCCAAAATTCCAATAAATCCAGCGAAACGACAATAAGCATCAACGAAACCCCAATCAAACACGTTATCTGGGTAAACAAAAGAATTTTCTGGCGATTCCAGTTATCAGCTAAATATCCCGCCACTATACCTAAAACAAACATCGGAAACATCCCGAAAAAACCAACTAAGGAAACATAAAAAGATGACCCTGTGAGTTCAACCACTATCCATCCGTATACAGTTACTTGACCCCACCTTGATATATAAGAAAGTAGATTGAACATCCACAAAATACGATATTGAGATGTTTTAAAAGATACAAATGTATTCATAATTACTGATTAAACTAGAACAGATAAAATCGACAAACTCCCTTAAGGGAATATAAACCGTTGAATCAATACCTTGAGCGCGCTGATAATACACCTTACTAGCTTGACACTTTATTTGCCATGGTTTTAACATGAAAGTTAACCGTCACCGATTTATGTATATTTAATGAAAAGAATTGATGGCGGCGAATTTAATCAACGAGGAGGTAAGCGTTGAATACGACAATTATCGTAACCACGCTCATATCCACTCTCGTTGGCCTTTTGATAGGCACAGTTGTTGGTTATTTTTACAAATGGCTATTAAATTTCA
The DNA here is from genome assembly GCA_964424315.1 of uncultured Dehalococcoidia bacterium. Classification (GTDB taxonomy): domain Bacteria; phylum Chloroflexota; class Dehalococcoidia; order Lucifugimonadales; family OSU-TB39; genus OSU-TB39. The sequence goes on from CAYRIG010000004.1 coordinate 10,172, forward strand.
AACGACGCGAACAAGCAAGGGAAGAAGCCCAAGTCATTATTGACACGGCGAACAATAAAGAACGAGATATAATCTTAGAAGCGAAAGAGGAGGCAATTAAAATAAGATCAGCGGGTCAAGCTGAAATTAGAGAAAGACGTTCTGAAGTTAATAAAATTGAAAATAGACTTTCTTTCAGAGAAGAAAAAGTAGACCAAAAATCTACTGAAATTGAGAAAAAAGAACGTGATTTAAATGAAAAAGAAACTGAAATAAATAAAGTTTCTGATGAAATTGAATCAATTCGACAGTCTCAAGTCACCAAAATGGAAGAAATAGCGAACTTAACGATATCAGAAGCGCAAACTCAACTACTAGACCAAGCTGAACATGATATACAAAGAGAAATATCAATTCTTTACCGCGACATTGGACAAAAAGCGGATTTAGAAGCAGAGAATAAAGCTAGGGAAGTAATTGGAATAGCTATACAAAAACTTGCTTCAGATGTCGTTTCAGAAGCTACATTAACAACTGTACCGTTACCGTCAGACGAATTGAAAGGACGGTTAATTGGCCGAGAGGGTCGAAATATAAGAGCGATAGAAAAAGCTACGGGTGTAGATTTATTGATAGATGAAGTTCCTGAAGTAGTTACTTTATCTTGTTTTGATCCTATAAGGCGTGAAATAGCAAGGCTGTCAGTAATTAAGCTCATCGCAGATGGCAGAATTCATCCAGCCAGAATAGAAGAAGTAGTAGAAAAATGCACGGATGAACTCACTAAAACAATAGGCAAAATAGGTCAAGATACCATTCTTGACACAAGGGTAAGAGGTATAAATCCTGAATTATCCAATTTACTTGGCAGATTGCAATACAGATTCAGCTATGGAGAAAATGTACTCACCCACAGTATCGAAGTGGCCTACATTGGAGCAGCTATAGCTGCAGAAATTGGAGGCGATGTTAAAGTTACTAAGCTTGGTGGATTACTACATGATATTGGAAAAGCCCTGACTCATGAAGTCGAAGGTCCTCATGCTGAAATAGGAGCTAACGTAGCAGAAAAAAACAAGATACCAAAGCATGTTTGTGCCACTATAAGAGAACATCATGACGACGACCATAGTTCCGTTGAATCTTATATAGTTGCTGCAGCAGATGCTATAAGCGCGGCAAGACCTGGTGCCCGACGAGATACTGTTGAACGATACATCCAAAGGATGGAGGCATTAGAAGATGTTGCAGGAAGCTTTGATGGTGTGGAAAAATGTTTCGCAGTGCATGCCGGAAGGGAAGTAAGAGTAATGGTTGAACCTGAATCAATAGATGACTTAGAGGCTAATAAAATGGCAATAGGAATCGTTAAAAAAATTGAAGAGGAACTTGCTTACCCAGGTCAAATCAAAGTGACTGTTATCAGGGAAAGCAGATCAATAGAATACGCACGATAGAGCACAATAAATCAATTTGGATGGTAATCAACATTTAAAGTTACCATCCAATTGACAACTATTAGTTCAAAGAAAAATCCATTACATCTAATAGCTGAAAAATTTGTTAGATTATTATATTTTAGAAAAACGCATATTATTATATTAAATTTCTAAAAATCAACTAAACTAACCCATCCAATATTGATACTTTTTATTCTAGCAATATCCGCATATTTTTTTGGAGGAATACCAACAGGGTACCTTCTAGTTAAATACACAAAAAATGTGTCTCCATTAGAATCAGGATATAAAAGCATAGGTGCATCAAACATCAGTTCAATATCTGGTCCGATGACTGGCTTATTAGTCGGTACCTTTGATTGTTTAATTAAAGGTGCTTTGCCGATACTAATGTGCAAAATGTTAGAACAACCGGCTTATTTGCAAGCAATTGTTGGAATATTGTGTGTCATTGGACACAACTGGTCTCCATATCTTAAAGCTAGTGGTGGCAGAGGGATAGCTACATCTATAGGCGTCTTGATTGCTTTCCAAATGTGGTGGAGTTTAATAATTTTCATAATATTAATAGCAATCATTGGCAAATTCTTTTTTAAAGACACCGCTTTTTGGGTATTAATTTCATTTATCTCATTGCCATTCACAGGGTACCAATTTGATAACGAAACATCTTTGACTTACACTTGGACGTTTTTATTATTGGTCATAATATTAAAAAGACTCACTGCAAATTGGCAAAACCCAAAAATACATAACAAAATCCAAATAACATTGATTAACCGTCTCTTATTTGATAGAGACATAGCGTCAAGAAAAGATTGGAATCTCAAAATCGGTTTATAATCTAATAATTCTGCAAAACAAAATTTGCTTGAAAATCACCGTATAATCGACAGGAGAAATATTAATATTGGCAGACCAATATTCGAGAACCATGTATTGCTATCAACACCCATCAATTGAAGCTAACCTTACTTGCATCAGATGCGAAAAACCAATTTGCATCCAATGTATGACCAGATCTCCTGTAGGTTTCCGCTGTGTTGAATGTGGCAAACCAGATACGATACCAACTTACCAGATAAATCCATTGATTTTATCCAAAGCTATAATAGCCTCCCAATTAACGGCTATAATTTTGGGTGTATTGTTGACTTTCCTTTCTAAAATCTTGTTCCTTGATTTCTTTATGGCAATAATAATTTTTGCAGCTTCATCATTTTTGTTAACTGAGGTCGTCAATAAAATCACAAATTACAAAAAAGGTGGCAAACTTCAAATCATAGCGATTTTATCTGTTGCAACAATTTATTTGATATATAATCTATTCAGCCCATATTTTTTGGTTTCTGCGCATATTTTAGCTTTGTTACTAGGTTCTTATGTTTGTTACATACGTCTAAAATAATAACCTGCAGAAATATATATTTATAATAGAGATTATATTTATCACTGACTAAAATCCAGGTGGAGGATTTAATTGCTTAAAACTATACAAGCAGGCTCATTAAGGTCGGGGCACGTTAATCAAATGATTACACTTGGAGGTTGGGTAGATAGGCGTCGAGACCATGGCAATTTAATCTTTATTGATTTAAGGGATTCGTCAGGAATAACCCAGATTGTTTTTGACCAAAATCTTGATTCCTCTATGCATCAGTCAGCCTCCCTATTAAGAAACGAATGGGTAATCCAAGTAACCGGCAAAGTTAGGGAAAGACCTGACGGAACAATTAATACAGAATTGGAAACAGGCCAAGTCGAGGTTATAGTATCTTCTTTAACTATCCTAAACGAATCCAAAACCCCTCCATTTTACATAAATAAAGACGAAGACAGCGATGAATTATTAAGAATGAAGTATAGATACCTTGACCTTCGCAAACCCAAAATGCAAAACATTGTCAACATAAGACATAAAGCAGTGAAGTTTATACGGGATTTTTTGACAGACCAAGGATTCTTAGAAATAGAAACTCCAATACTTATTAAAAGCACCCCTGAAGGTGCTAGAGATTATTTGGTTCCCAGCCGCTTATACCCCGGTAAATTTTATTCTCTCCCACAATCTCCCCAACAATTGAAACAATTATTGATGTCTGCAGGATTTGAAAAATACTTCCAAATAGCTAGATGTTTTAGAGATGAGGATCCAAGGGCTGATAGACAGCCAGAATTCACCCAACTAGACCTTGAGATGAGTTTCGTTGAATCCGATGACATACTTAGTTTGATAGAAAAACTATATTATGATTTGGTTAGGGCTATAACCCCTGATAAAAATATCAAATTCCCTTTCCCAAGAATCCCTTATCATGAAGCCATTGAAAAATATGGGACCGACAAACCAGATTTACGATTCGGCATTGAAATGTCAACCGTAGTTGATTGGGCAAAAAAAACAGATGTAAACATACTTAAAACAATAATTTCTAATAAAGGCACAGTGAAATCTTTGAGTGCTCCCGGATGCGGAAATTATACAAGAGGACAAATATCTGAACTGGAGGAATTAGTGAAAACCAGCGGTGGCAAAGGCCTAATGTGGATTGCCATTTCCGAAGGAGCGAAATCGATAGAAGACCTATGCGCCGAAGACATCAAATCGCCAGTCTCAAAGGTGTTAAAACTGAATGAGATCCAAGAGATCGCCTCAATACTGTCAGCCTCACCTGGAGACCTAATATTGATAGTAGCTGGCCCAGAAAAAATCGTAAATCAATCACTTAGTTCAATAAGAGACCACCTAGGAACATCACTTGGATTAAAGAACCCAAATTTATTCGAATTCGCTTTTATAACAGATTTCCCTCTATTTGAATGGAAAGAAGAGGAAAAACGATGGGATGCAGCGCACCATCCATTTACTATGCCGTTGAAAGAACATCTTGGAGTAATAAGCACTGACCCATCAAAGGTTATAGCTCATTGCTATGACCTGGTGTGTAACGGGCTTGAATGCGGAAGTGGTAGTATAAGAATTCATTCAAGGAAATTACAAGAAGAGGTGTTCGGCGTTTTAGGATACTCCAAAGAGGAAGTGGCCTCTCGCTTTGACCAACTATTGACCGCATTTGAATATGGAACCCCGCCACACGGCGGGATAGCGACCGGAATAGAACGTTTGGTTATGCTATTGGCAGGTACCGACAATATCAGGGATGTAGTAGCATTTCCTAAAACACAAAGTTTTATAGATCCCCTGTTTGATGCACCAGATTATGTATCAAATGAACAATTGAACGAGCTTCATGTCAAAGTGAATCCTACCGAAACGTAGCTTTTATCAATAATAATATAACCCTTGGAGGACAATAATGTTCGATGTTTTAATTCATGGCGGAACAATTATCGATGGATCAGGAGTTACTCGCTTTAAGTCAGATTTAGGTATCATAGGAGATAAGATTGAAACTATAGGAAATCTTGATAATCAACAAGGAAAGCGTATTATCAACGCCACTGGTTTAATTGTTGCTCCAGGATTCATTGATGCGCATGCCCATCATGATGGTGTACTACTTGTAGATCCTCAACACGCAAGTGGATTGCGTCAGGGAGTAACCACGGAAATATTAGGACAAGATGGTTTATCCTATGCTCCACTCTCCAAAGAAAACTACAAAATGCAAAGACAATATTTGAGCGGAATATTAGGTTTACCTCCAGAAAACCTAGATATGAGCAGTGTTAAAGCCTTTAGAGCCAATTACCATAAAAAAGTTTCAATAAATACTGCCTACCCCGTCTCACATGGTGCTCTTCGTATGGAGGCGGTTGGTTTCCACGACCGTCCTTTGACAGGCAAACCACTAGATCATGCAAAGTCTTTGCTATCAGAAGGTATGCAACAGGGTTCTGTAGGGTTAGCAACTGGCATGTCTTACCATCCAAATGCATGGAGCACGACTGAAGAACTTATCGAACTTTGCAAGGTGGTAGCCGAAGCAGGCGGTGTCTATATCACCCACTTAAGAGATGTTAATCCAGACCGAGGATTTGGCGGGGGAGGAATTCCAGAAGCTTTAGAAATTGGTAAGAGGTCTGGCGTCAAAGTACATTTTTCACATACGAGAACTTCGGCAGAAAACGCTGGGAAAATTGATGAAGTACTTGAACTAGTAGATCAAGGTAAAAAAGATGGTGTTGATTGTACATTAGAACTTTATCCTTATCCTACTGGAAGCACATTTTTGTTGAGTAGCCTGCCAAGTTGGGCTCATGAAGGTGGTCCAGATAAAATCATAGAAAGATTAAAAGACAACGCTACAAGGACTAAAATAATTGATGCCTTGTCTTTAAATACAAAAAGGCCTCTTGATGGATGTGTTCTTTCTCACTTGCCTAACAACCCTCAGTTCGAAGGTATGACCATTCCAGAAATTGCGGAGATTAAAAATAAGCCAATTGGTGATGTAGCCCTCGACATGTTAATTGAAGAAAATCTACAAGTTGGCTTTTGGCTAACCCCTCCTACTAACATAGCTGCCTGGAAACAGGTTAGCAGAGACTGTATGGACTTTCTTTCACGACCAGATTACATGATAGGCAGTGACTCGATTCCTTTAGGTAGCACTCCTCACCCAAGAGCATACGGAACTTTTCCAAGATTTGTAGGTAGACTTAGAAGACAATTCGATGTAATGAGTCTAGAACAGGTAGTCCAAAGGGCATCCGACAATCCTGCACTGAGATTTGGAATATCAAAAAGAGGTAGAATTCAAGAAGGATACTACGCTGACATAGTAATATTCGACGACCAGAGAATCATAGATACAGCTACTTACGATGACCCTAAACAATTTCCTGTAGGTATACCATATGTTTTAGTCAATGGTAGTGTTTCTGTAGACCAAGAAAGGTGTACCGGGATTTTTTCAGGGTATGCGGTTCCATAACATCAGTATATAAATCACTTATGCGAATATTACAACTAAATTTTTGAAAGTCATATACTTATGCAATATGAAATAAGACCTATATCAAACAAAGAATTCGGTGAATTCTCTGAAACTACTTCAAGAGCATTTGGATTCGATCAAGATGCCAAATATTTATCTCTGAAAAAATCCTATTTTGATTTCGATAGAACTCTAGCGGTAATAAACAAAACCGGAATTATTGGCGGTTGTGTTTCATCCCCGTATTTATTAAATATACCTGGGGGTCAAGTGAATGTTGCTGCAGTGGCAGATGTATCAGTTCTGCCTAATCATCGACGTAAAGGATTATTAACCGAGATGATGCGAAGTCAACTATCAGATATATATAAAAGGGGAGAATCATTCGCTGCACTTTGGGCCGAAGAAAGTCCTATTTATGGAAGATTTGGATATGGAATTAGTTCTTTCCACGAAAACTGGGTTCTAGATCGCCAACATAATGAGTTTAATATTAACGTAGACAACAAAGGAACCATTGAATATTTATACCCCTCAAAAATAACTGAATCATTACCACAAATATATCAAAGAGCAACACTGGATATACCCGGCATTATCCAAAGACCCAAAATGTATTGGCGGGTGATAGCAGAGGATTTTGAATCAAAGCGTAATAGCGAAAGTAAAATGCAACACGTAACTTATAGCGAAGGCAACCATATAACCGGATACGCTAGTTATAGAACTATTCCTAACGGCATCTCAATTCACGAATTAATAGGAATGGATTTAAACTCAATTATAACCCTTTGGAGATTTTGTCTGGACATGGACCTACGATTACAAGCGCAAATTTATCGTAGGCCACTAGATGATATCTTCTCCATGTTATTAAAAGACCCGGGTAGATTATCAAGAACAATAAAAGAAGGATTATGGCTTAGACTTGTAGACGTCCAAAAAGCACTAACACTAAGGAAATACTCGTTAGAAAACAGGTTAGTGCTACGGGTAATTGATTCTTTTTGTAAATGGAACGATCAAACATTCGAATTACAAACCGACGGTAAGGACAACAATTGCTTGCCTTCCAATTCGAAACCTGACATTTGCATATCAGTATCTGATTTAGCTTCCGTTTATCTCGGCACCATAAAATTCTCCACTTTATTAAAATGTGGAAGAATCCAACTAGAAACCAATAATGCAGTACATAAAGCTGATATGATGTTTTCTTATAAACATTCTCCATGGAGTCCATTTTATTTTTAAAAATTGATTAAAAATCAATCCACTTTATCATTTGAGGAATAGGTATGAATCAAGATATATCTCCAGAACTATACGAACTAAGAAAAAGAATAAGGCATTCCGCAGCTCATGTGATGGCGGATGTAACTACAAAAATGTTTCCTGAAGCTAAATTAGCTATTGGACCTCCCACAGATGACGGATTTTACTACGATTTTCTTACCGACGCACCATTTACAGACCAAGACTTGGAAAAGATCGAAGATGAAATGCGCAAAGTTATTAAAAGCAATTTAGAATTCGAATATTCAGAATATACGAAAGAAGAGGCACTTAAACTAAATTCTGAAGAACCTTTGAAAACAGAAATCATAGAAGCTATCCCTACTGAAGAAATTATATCAACATATCGACATGGAGATTTCGAAGATTTATGTGCAGGCCCTCACGTGGAATCAACAGGTAAAATTCCAGCCTTTAAATTATTAAACGTAGCAGGTGCATATTGGAGAGGAGATGAAAATAAGCCGATGCTACAAAGGATTTATGGTACTGCTTTCGAATCTAACAAAGCTTTGAAACAGCATTTATATAGATTAAGCGAAGCAAAAAAAAGAGACCATAGAATACTTGGAAAACAATTAGATTTATTTTCTATAAATGATCAGGTTGGCGCAGGTTTAGTAATTTGGCACCCTAAAGGAGCATTGATAAGAACAATAATTGAAGATTTTTGGAGAAGTTTCCATAGAAAAAATGGTTACGACCTAGTGTATTCCCCGCATATCGGCAAATCAAACCTTTGGGAAACAAGCGGACACCTTGAATTTTTTAAAGAAAACATGTTCCCAAATATGGATATGGATGGTCAAGATTATTATTTGAAACCAATGAATTGTCCATTCCATATAACATATTATAAATCTGCATTAAAAAGTTATCGCGATCTTCCATTAAGACTTGGAGAGTTGGGAACTGTATATCGATATGAACGAGGGGGCGTACTGCACGGTCTATCTCGGGTACGCGGAATGACACAAGATGATGCTCATATCTTTTGCAGGCAAGACCAAGTAAAAGATGAAATAAATAAAGTGTTAGACCTTACGATAGAAATGCTGTCATATTTCGGTTTAACAGAATATCAGTTAAACCTTTCGACCCGCCCCGATAAAGCCGTTGGGGATGACACGCAGTGGGATATAGCGATATCGGCTTTAAGAGAAACTCTTGAGGAAAGGAAAATAAAATATGGAATTGACGAAGGCGGGGGCGCGTTTTATGGTCCAAAAATTGATTTACATATCAAAGATGCCTTAGGTAGAGCTTGGCAATGCACAACGGTACAATTTGACTTCAATTTACCAGAACGATTTGATTTGAAATATATAGGAGAGGATGGAACTGACCATAAACCGTATATGGTACACAGAACCCTCCTAGGTACAATGGAACGTTTCGTAAGCGTATTGATTGAACATTATGCTGGGGCATTACCAGCCTGGTTATCTCCAGTACAGGTGATGGTTATCCCTATAGCAGACAGTCATCATGACTATGCTAACAACATACACAAGATTTTAGAAGAATCGAATATTAGAGTTGAAAGTGACCTGAGAAATGAAAGGATGAATTCGAAAATAAGAAACGGTCAATTGAATAAAATCCCTTACATGATTATATTGGGAGATAAAGAAGTAGACAGTAATACCATATCCGTTCGTTCACGAGGCGGGGAAAATATACCACCCACAACAATCACAGATTTCTTATCTAAAATCAAAGTAGCATGTGCTAGACCTGAGTGATAAAATTATGGACGTAATCTAGAATAATGACTAATGTTAACGTCATTGCTCAAGAACTATGCATATGCTATAGTCGATATATACAATAATTTAGCTAGGGAGTATTAGTAATACCAAAAGAATATAGAATAAACAAGCTTATAAGAGCAAGGGAAGTGCTTGTAATTGACGAAACAGGCACCCAGCTAGGCACCATGAATACTATCGAAGCCGTTAAGCTAGCTACAGAAAAAGAATTGGATCTTGTCGAAGTAGCAGCAGCATCCCGTCCGCCAGTATGTAGGATTTTAGATTATGGGAAATTCAGATACCACAACACGAGAAAAGAGCGTGAATCTAAAAAAGATCAAAAATCAAAAAATTCAAACGTTTTAAAAGAAGTCAGGTTTAAACCAAGAATTGGCGAACATGACAAAATGGCAAAAATACGTAAGGTTCAAAGTTTACTAGCAAGCGGTTCAAAAGTAAAAGTGAGTGTAATGTT
>CAYRIG010000004.1:20046-20471 GCA_964424315.1 uncultured Dehalococcoidia bacterium
GACCGCATTATCATAAGCAGCACATTCTGTTTCGTAAAAGTGAGTGTAATGTTCAGAGGCAGAGAAATAACCCACCCAGAAACTGGGATGGCTGTATTGAAATCTGTAGCGGACGAAATAGCAAATCAAGCTGCGATGGATAAAAGACCTGGATTTGAGGGCAGATTCCTCACAATGACACTTAGTCCTGTTAAAAACAAAGTCAGTTCCACTAGCACTGATAATTAACCTCTCTGCGCATTTAAAAAAGTTTAACTCAAGGAGATAGTTGTGCCTAAACTAAAAACACATAAAGGTGCTGCTTCTCGTTTTAAGGTAACGGGAACCGGCAAAATTTTGCGAATGAAGGGTAATCGAAGTCATTTACGAAGGAAAAAAACTTCAAGTACCAAAAGACTATATTCACGTAATATTTTGTTGAGTTC
>CAYRIG010000005.1:0-5446 GCA_964424315.1 uncultured Dehalococcoidia bacterium
CATCTGTTATGGAAACAGGGCATGACATCTTGTTTTTCTGGGTAGCTCGCATGATTATGATGGGTATACGAAATACCGGTGAAATTCCGTTTAAAACAATATACCTGCACGGTTTAGTAAGAGATCCTGAAGGAATAAAAATGAGTAAAACGAAGGGAAATGTCATGGACCCTTTAGAGCTGATTGATAGCTATGGTGCTGATGCTTTGAGATTTGCTTTGACTATGGGACTAGCTGCAGGTAATGATAACCGCTTAAATGAAAATAAAATACAATTCGGTAGAAACTTTGCTAATAAGTTATGGAATGCGTCAAGATTTGTAATAAGCAATGCAACTAACCAAAATGAATATAAACCAACAAAAGAAATTGATATTAGCCATATTCATGATAAATGGGTATTAAGTTTATTGAATAAATTAATAATTGATTTTGACAATCATATGGGAGGGTTTCAATTTTCGGAAGCTCAGCAAGAAGTTTATGAATACTTTTGGGATCAATACTGTGATTGGTATCTTGAAATGTCAAAGTTAAGAATAAAATCTGGCGACTTGGGTTGCATTCCTGTTTTGATTTTAGTTTTGGATCGAATTTTAAGGTTGTTACATCCATTTATGCCATTTATTACAGAAGAAATTTGGCAAACATTAAAAAAGGAAATAGGTGGAACAGAATTTAATGATGATGCTCTCATTATTGCTAAATTTCCTAAAGGTGATAAACACCTAATTGATAATGAGGCTGAGTTAATTATGGATTCAGTAATCGATGTAATACGTGCAGTAAGAAATTTACGTGCCGAACTACATATTGCACCTAATATATATTTGGAAATCCAAATAGAAAGTGAATTGATTGAGCATATATCCAAACAATTTGGCATTATAGAGCAACTGGCAAATGTAAGAATTGGAAATAATAATTTAAGAGTCGGTCTAGATCAAGACGACGTAAGCCAGTCTGTATCGATTGTTTTAGACAAGTCTATTTTAACTATATCTGTAAAGGATTATATAGATATAGACGCTGAAATCAATCGATTAACTGAAGAACTGAACGGCATAACCCAAAGAATTAAATCTGCTGCCAAAAGATTAGCTGATCCCAAGTTTTTGAACAAAGCTCCAAGTGAGATCGTAGATAAAGAAACTGAAAAACATCGCATTTCTAAGGATAGATCAGAAAAATTGGCTAAGCTATTAGCCCAGTTGAAATAATACTGGAGCAAAGCATGATTGGGGTTCTATTACAATATGTCTGATCGCCTTTTTAGTGTCACTAGCGATTTTAGCGCCGTCTGATATAGTAACTCTATATTTAAAAAGCCAATATGTGAATTCGATGTATTCATTGAAATAAAACCTTTTATTTTTTATCGTAGATGTATCTATACAAAATTGCGTATATAAATCAAAATATGATGATTTATATAATTGTTTAAAAGTTTCATCATCAGGGTTTTTGATTTCACCTATGCCGTTGCTGTAAAAACGTTTTTCTATTTCGCTCTCAACTGTGTATTGCAATATTTCTTCAACCAATACCCCGTAAAAAAAATTAACATGTCCACGATATTTGGTTATGCCGATTTCGTATTTTAATGTGGCCAAATCGAAATTAGGAGGGAATTCGGATTTGAAAAGAAGGTTTTCTATATCGGTAGAACTAATTAGGTCTTTTAACTCTAGCATTAATCTTTCTGCGAGCAGCAACATATTAAAGCATTCACCGTCGATTAGGTAAATATATTTTATGCCTTTGAATGTTTCGTTTGGCAGTGACCACGCTGCCATAGTTTGGATTAGCGCCTGAGGCCAGGGTGTGCCATTTTTTATAGAGTCTCTCAGAACAGATATTAACTCTTTGGGTGAATTAGATGGTATTAGTTTGTCACGAATATCAGTTACGGGTTGATTGTTGAAATCTAATTTATTCGCCATGACATCTTTTATATTTTTTCCCACTTCCACAAGGACAGACAGAGTTCCGGCCAACTTTAGAAGTTTTAACTTTCGTCGCTGCTTGCGATCTATTAGTAGAATTAAGTGATGCCATTTGAGAGTCAGGTGAGGAACTATTATTTGGAGTAGTTACCGGATTGTTTTTTACTATATTTATATTGAATAGCATATAAACAACATCATGTTGAATTTTATCTAGAAGTTCTTGGAATTTTGAATGGCCTTCTCTTTTGTATGCCACTAATGGATCCCTTTGTCCAAAAGCCTGTAATCCGATTCCTTGGCGAAGTGCCTCCATGCTAGTAAGGTGATTTACCCAATGGTTATCTAAAACTCTAATCATCAAATTTTGTTCTAGAGCCCTTATCAAACCAGGGCTATGTGTGTTTTCAAATTGATCATAAATTTGCTGCAGATTTTCGTCAAAATATCGTTCTATGTCTGCTTTTGACATTTGATTAATAGATTCTTCGCTAATTATATTGTCCCTTGGAAAAACATTAACGATTGAATCATAGATTGCACTGTTTGCGTTTGGTGATTCAGGAGTGGGTGTTTCTGAATCTAAAATATTTTGTATTTCTTTACCAAGCATTGATTCGATATTTGGTCTTAGGTTGGTTTTAGCAAGGACTTTGTCTCTTTCGTCATATATTACTTCACGGTGAGTATTTATAACGTCGTCATATTCGACTAAATGTTTCCTCATATCAAAATGGAATGCTTCAACTTTTACTTGGGCACTTTGAATAGATTTGCTCACCATTTTATTTTGGATAGGGGTATTTTCATCAACTCCAGCCATATGCATCAGAGATTTAACTTTTTCACCTCCAAATCTGTTCATAAGGTCATCATCAAGTGCTACGTAAAATTGAGAGCTTCCAGGGTCTCCTTGTCTACCTGCACGGCCTCGCAACTGATTGTCTATTCTTCGCGCTTCATGTCTTTCGGTACCAATTATATGTAGTCCTCCTAAAGACAAAACTTTGTCGTGATCTTTTTGCCAAATCTCCTGTTGCAATTTTAATGTTTCTGGATTACCGCCTAGAACTATGTCAGTTCCTCTGCCAGCCATATTTGTTGCAACCGTTACGGATCCAATACTTCCTGCTTGGGCTACAATGCCAGCTTCTTTCTCGTGCTGTTTCGCGTTCAAGACTTCATGTTTGATGCCTGATCTTTTTAACATGTTACTTATCAATTCTGATTTAGATATGTCTGTGGTTCCAATTAATATTGGTTGACCAAGTTTATTCCTTTCTGTTACATCCTTTATTATGGCTTTATATTTGATTTTTTTGTCAGTATAAATTAAATCTGTTGAATCATTTCTTAACATAGTTTTATTTGTAGGAATCTCTACAACATCTAATTTGTATATTTTCCAAAATTCTTCTGCTTCTGTTAAAGCTGTTCCTGTCATCCCCGATAGTTTTTTGTACATTCTGAAATAGTTTTGCAGGGTTATATTGGCGTAGGTTATTGTTTCTTGTTGGACTTTTAATCCTTCTTTGGCTTCCAGTGCTTGATGTAAACCGTCCGAATACCTTCTTCCTTCCATTAATCTACCAGTGAATTCATCCACGATTACTACTTGGCCATTTTTGACTACATATTCTCTGTCTTTTTCAAAAACAGTATTTGCTTTTAATGCATTTTCAATAAAGGCAACTATTTCATAATTTTCTGGTGAATAAATATTATTGATTCCAAGAAGTTTTTCGAGTTTAGATATTCCGTCCATACTTAAAGATACGGTTCTATGTTTTTGGTCGATAGTAAAATCAGTTAAATTACTTAGATTTGGCACAAGTCTTGCAAATTTATAGTAATCTTTTGATGAGTCAGAGCCAGGACCGCTAATTATAAGTGGTGTTCTTGCTTCATCAATAAGGATATTATCAACCTCATCAATAATCGCATATTCTAAAGATCTTTGAACCCTTTGCGTTTGGTCAGTTAACATATTGTCTTTCAGGTAATCGAACCCAAATTCATTGTTGGTACCGTAGGTTATATCACACTGGTATGCCTCTTTTCGGGTGACGGATGCTAAGTCTTTATTTTGACCTATGTAGATAGAACTTGCATCATGCTGTAGGACACCCACAGATAACCCAAGCGTTTTGTATATTGCACCCATCCATTGCGCATCTCTTTTTGCCAAGTAATCATTAACGGTTATAATATGGACTCCTTCTCCTTTAATTGCGTTCAGGTAGGCTGCTAAGGTAGATACGAGAGTTTTACCTTCACCTGTTTTCATTTCGGCAATTTTGCCTTGATGAAGGACTGTTCCTCCCATGATTTGCACATCGAAATGCCGTTGGTTAAGAGTCCGTTTAGCGGCTTCTCTTACTAGTGCAAAGGCGTCCGCAATTATTTCATCATCATCTATTGATTGGCCATCTAAAAGTTTTGATTTCAAATCATTTGATTTGTCGGCGAGTGTTTCTGTTGGAATTTTTGTTAAAGAAAGTTCTTTTGAATTAATTTTTTCAACTAAAGGTTGAAGTTTTTTTATTGAACCTTCATTAGAGCCACCAAATAAGTTTGCAATCTGTTTCAGCATGTTATTATTGATTCAAAATAGAATATGACCTTAGCTATTTAAAACTTTCAAACATTGCACCTACTGATAGGCCACTGTGTATTCTATGAATAGCTTCACCTAAAATCGGTGCTACTGATATGATTTCAATTTTATCTATCATTTTATCGGGATTTATTGGAAGAGTATCAGTTGCCAAGAGAGATGTTATATTACTTGTTAGCAAATTTTTAGATGCTTCTCCAGACAATAATGGGTGAACCACACAACAATATATTTTATTAGCTCCACTCTCAGCTAATATTTTGGCCCCTGCTATTACACTTCCACCTGTATCCACTTCATCATCGACAATTAGAGCTGTTTTACCATCTACTTCTCCAATTATGCTTATTGCTTCAACTTGATCTTGGTTGCCAAGCCTATCTTTTTCAATTATTGCTATAGGCGCATTGAGCATATCGCCCATATCCCTTGCTCTTTTTGCTGATCCTACATCAGTTGCAACAACAACTAAATCCTTAATGTTTTTTTCTATATATTTACGCGATAATAGTGGTATAGCGTCTAGTTCATCGACTGGTATGTTGAAAAATCCTTGAATTTGTCCAGCATGTAAATTCATTGTTAAGATTCGATCAGCACCTGCAGCAGTCAGAAAATCGGCAATTAGTCTAGCCGTTATTGCTACACGTGGTTGATCTTTTTTGTCAGTTCTTCCATAGGCATAATATGGAATTACGGCAGTTATACGTCCTGCAGAAGCTCTTCTAGCGGCGTCGATCATTATTAATAATTCCATTAAATTATCATTGACAGGCTTTGATATCGGCTGAACTAGAAAAACATCTTTTTCTCTAATGTTTTCTTGGATTCTTACAAAAGATTGATCATTGGTAAATTTGAAGACCTCACATTTTCCTAGTGT
>CAYRIG010000005.1:5456-19341 GCA_964424315.1 uncultured Dehalococcoidia bacterium
TATCAGCAGCTAGGGATGTGTGTGCATTTCCAGAGAATACTTTTAAATCTTCAAAAAGTGACATAATTTAACCTTAATTTTGTCGAAATTATATCACATACATTAGTAACTAAGATTAAATTGACAAACAAAAATTCAAGTTAAAATACTCGATAAATAAAAATAATAAAATAAATTGATTTACAGCTATGGTCTTAAATGATAGTTATTTATCTGCTTAAGAATAAGGTGATATCTAATGTACTGTGATTTGAATGGGTATCCAAAAGGTATTTGCATTTTCATGTGTTAACTTAACACAATGGTTTGCCGAATTGTTCAGCGTGGACTATTTCCTTTAGAGGTTTTCTATTTTTCATTCCTTTTGCACGTACATGTTTTGGGTATCCAAAAGGTACTACGGCAATCACGTCAAGGCTGGTTGGGATATGCAGTAAATCAGCTATTTTGGTCATTCCAACCCAACCAGTCCAATTGGAGCCAACTCCTTCTGACCATGCAGTCAACATCATAGATTGGATTGCTCTACTAGCGTCTGATACTCCAAAAGGGGATGACTTTTCGATGGCCACAACAATGGCGAAAGCAGACTGAGCGTTATATGGTCCTGAAGTTACAAGTTCGCCTATTTTTGCTAGTGTGTCACGATTTCTTACTAAAATGAAATGCCACGGCTGGCGATTCATACTACTTCCAGTTAGCCGAGCAGACTCAATAATTTTATCTATTATCGTATCGGATACCGAGTCTTCGCTGAATTCTCGCACTGCAAGTACTGAAGTTACTGCTTTGTATACTTCCATTTGTACTCTATTTTTGCCAGATTATTTATTGGTAGAGTAATTCAAAGTTGCTTGGTTTATTTCATTCCATGAGAGGCTTGCAATCCAGCCAAATCAATTTCTTTTGCCCTTAAGCAGCTTACCCAGTGTCCTGGACTTATTTCTTCCAACTGTGGTATGTCAATTGCACATTGATCATTTGCATGAGGACACCTTGGGTGGAAGTAGCATCCTGATGGTGGGGCTGCAGGATTAGCAACTTCACCTTCAAGAGGTATTCGGCTAGCTTTAAATCTAGGATCAGGTATTGGTACAGCTGACAATAATGCGGCTGTATATGGATGCCTAGGATTTTCAAATAATTCCTCGGTTTCAGCCAATTCGACTAATTTGCCAACATACATAACTGCTGTACGGTCAGCGATATGTCTTACAACACTTAAGTCGTGTGCAACGAATAGGTAAGTTAATCCTAACTGTTCTTGAAGGTCTTCAAGAAGATTTATTACAGCTGCTTGAACCGATACGTCTAAAGCAGAAACAGGTTCGTCAGCTACAACCAATCTTGGATTAAGTGCCAATGCTCTTGCGATACCAATTCTTTGTCTTTCGCCTCCACTAAATGCATGAGGGAATCTTCGCATATATTCAGGTCTCAATCCAACTAATCTTAGTAATTCTGCAACTCTATCTGCCCTGTCAGCACGTCTTTTCATTCCGTGTACTAACAATGGCTCTCCAACGATATCTAGTAGCATCATTCTTGGATTCAAAGAGCTAAATGGGTCTTGGAAAATCATCTGCATGTCTTGACGTAGTTCACGAAGTGCTTCTTTACCTAGTTGTGTAACATCGACATTTTGCCCATCCGCCGTTAAAAAGTTTACTTCTCCAGTTGTAGGCTCAATGGCTCGCAATATACACCTGGAAGTTGTAGTTTTTCCACAACCACTTTCTCCTACTAGAGCTAATGTCTCACCTGTCTCTATAGTAAAAGAGACATCATCTACGGCTCTTACATCACCGACGTGCCGTTTTAAAAACCCTTTTTGAATAGGGAAATATTTAACTAAATTTTTTACTTCTAATATAGTTCCGTTAGGTGTTTCTGTTGTTGTTTCTGCCACGATTTAAGCCTCCTGTGGTGGATGATGTACAAAACATGCCACTTTTTGAGATGTATCATTTAAATTTTGAAATACCGGTATATTTTTGTCGCAAACACCTTCAATATATGATTCACATCTTGGTCTAAACTCACATCCAGAAGGTCTATTAAATGGGTGTGGAATGTAACCAGCAATTGAAGGTAATTTGCCCTCTGATTTAGCATAAATACTTGGTATTGAACGTAGTAACCCTTGGGTGTATGGATGTTGAGGGTTATGGAATACCTGTTCAGCGGTTCCAGACTCAACGGCTTTACCAAGATACATAACCACAACTTCATCTGCCATTTCAGCTACTACACCAAGGTTGTGTGTTATGAGTATTATTGACATACCATTTTTTTCTTGTAATTCTCGAAGTAGATCCAATATTTGCGCCTGTGTTGTTACGTCTAAAGCTGTTGTTGGTTCGTCAGCTATTAGTAGTTTGGGTTCACAAGCTAAAGCCATCGCAATCATCGCTCGCTGACGTAATCCTCCACTAAGTTGGAAAGAGTATTCGTTTACTCTTTGCTCAGGGTTAGGGATATGCACCATTTCAAGAAGTTCAATAGCTCTTTGTTTCGCTTCTGCTTTACTAACATCTTTGTGAAGTCTAATCATTTCCATTAATTGGTTTCCAATCGTGTGAACAGGGCTGAATGATGTCATTGGTTCTTGGAAAACCAGCGCAATATCGTCACCCCTAATTGACCTCATTATGCCACTGTTACGAGATTGTTTTGCTATATTGATGGTTTCCTCGCCGTCTTCACTCTCACGAAGCCAGTTAATTTCACCACCATTAATTCTGCCATTCCTGTCCAGTATTTGAAGAAGAGCTCTTCCAACTGTACTTTTTCCACAACCACTTTCTCCCACGACGCCCAAAGTTTTACCTTGGGCTATATCAAAAGTCACTCCATCTACTGCTCTTACGACACCTTCATCAGTGTTGAAGTATATTTGTAAGTCCTTCACAGACAAGATTGATTTTTGTTCAGTTGTAACCATATTTACCTACCTAACGTAATTTTTAATCTTTATTGACACAGAGATTGTTAAGTTCTTCCTCCATAAGGGTCGGCCGCGTCTCTAAGGCCATCACCTAAGAAGTTAAAAGCTAAAACAATGAATATAACAGGTACTGCTACGAACATAAGCCATGGATAAAGAGCCACAACTTGAGGATTTTGTGCTTGTTGTAGCATGATTCCATAACTAACAGCAGGGGGCCTTAAACCTAGGCCTAAGAAACTAAGGGATATTTCCCCGATTATCATCCCAGGTATAGATAAGCTGACTTGGGCGATCAAATGGCTATAGAAAGAAGGTAACATGTGCCTAAACATGATTCTTCCTTCATTTGCCCCAGCTATTTGTGCAGCCATTACAAAATCTTCTTCTCTTAATGACAAGAATTTTCCTCTTACAACTCTTGCAGTTCCTGTCCAACCTAAGACCGACAATATTATTGTTATTGCCAAATAAACTTGTAATACTCCCCATTCTCTTGGGACGGCAGCCGATAACCCGATCCATAGCGGGAGTGTTGGTACTGATTGAATTACTTCAATAATACGTTGAATAATAGTATCAACTATTCCTCCATAGTAACCGGAAATTCCACCAAGAGTTATACCAAACAAAAAGCTGAGTGCAACACCTATTAATCCTATTGAAAGGGATATTCTGTTTGATAATAGAAGTCTAGACCATTGGTCCCTACCCACCTTATCACTGCCAAGAAGGTATAAAGAAGGACGCTTCTTCAGTTCTCTGTCTAGTGATTTAGCCAATTGCTCCGGTGTTTGTTCATCACGTTTTGGATCTGACCAGAATTCTTCATGTTTAAATCCAATAAGGTGTTTTCTTGTTTCGAGTATTCCTAAAAATTTATAATCCCAGCTTGTTTCCCATAATCCAACAGGAAGTATAACATCGTCCAAAACCTCATAATCTTTTTTGTGGGTCATAGGGTCCCTAAAACCACGCACACCTTTAACGTGAGGATTGAATTTATTACCGTCAACTGTTGATTCAAAAAAATGTAATGCTTGTGGTCTTATGTAATGGAATTGAGTTCTAACTTGTGCAGGGTCTCCTATTCCCATAAATTCAGCTATAGGGAACAATACATAGAAAATGAATAAAACAGCTCCTGAAATCATTGCAGGCTTGTGTTTCTTGAACCCCCACCACATCAATTGATATTGAGTAGCTACTAATATTTCTTCGCTATCATCACTTTGGGTTGTATCTTCATTTGTTACTTGTTGTGTCATAATTAAATACCTATACAGATATAGTTAATAGTTTTAGTTACTCTTTACCTTCAAATTTGATACGGGGATCCACTAGTACCAGCATAAGGTCAGAAATCAAGAATCCTAGCACCGTAAGGGCTCCAAGCATCAATATAATAGTTCCTGCTAAGTACATGTCCTGTCTTTGAATTGCATTTAGCAGCAATGGACCTAAAGTAGGCAAGCTTAATACGAAGGAAACGATAACACTTCCACTGACAAGGCTTGGAAGTACGCCTCCAATACCACTTATGAATGGGTTTAATGCTACGCGCACTGGGTATTTAACAATTACCCGCCATCCTCTTAGTCCTTTGGATCTAGCTGTTAAAACATATGGTTTTGCAAGTTCGTCAAGTAAGTTGTTACGCATAGTTCTTATTAAGCCAGCCGTGCCAGCAGTACCTAATACAACCGCTGGAATAATCATGTGCTGACATAAGTCGACGAATTTCGCCCAGCTCCAGGGAGCGTATTCATATTGACCCGAGAATAATCCCCCTACACTGAAATCAAAATACTTGAAGAACATGTACATCATCAATAAACCTAATAAGAAATCAGGCACAGCTAGCCCTATGAACCCTAAAAATGTGAAGGTATAGTCTTCAACAGTGTGTTGCCTCATTGCGGTATATATCCCAACCGGTATAGCAAATAACCAAGTTATGACAGTCGTGAATGCTACTAACGCAATTGTGGTTGGCAGTTTTTCAGCGATTTGTTCTTCGACAGGCTTTTGGCCCTCAAATCCATATCCGAAATCTAAACTAGACATCCTCCACATCCACATTCCGTACTGAAGTATCATCGGTTTATCCAGTCCATAATATTCTCTTATATTTTGGGCTTGAGCTAAACTAATGTGGTCTCCTTTTTGCATTAAGTCTTCAACGTACCAGTCGACATAGTCACCTTTAGGAAGTTGAATTACTACAAAAGAAAGCACTGATATAGCTGCAGTAGTAAAAAAAGCTAAAATTATTCGTTTAACTATAAAATTTGCCATATTTGATATTCCTCTAGTTGTTCGAGCGCCTAAATTTCATCAAGATATGATATGAGGTACAAGTGAAAAAAAGGGTATAGTATAAAAATATTCGTGTCAAGCTTATTTGACTGGTTCTCTTGCAACTTAAAAACCGGTTTGAATTCTTCAGTTAAATTCTGCTTAATTTTCAGCCTGTTTTTATCAGCCTGATATCCAAATTAATGCGAATATGATAACCCCAGAAGACATAACACAGGTAATAATCCAGCTGGTGAATCTAGATGATTTTTGGTTGTCACTCGAGATGAATTTATCTATTATCCATCCTCCTGGTCCAAACACCATTCCTGCAAAAATACCTGCAAATAATAGTCTCGCTCCAACCACAAACATGAACCTTATCCATTTACCAGTGAATAAATCTGTTTGACTTACTACTAAATCAGGTACAGATGTTAAACCCGTAAGAAATAGAATGAATTCTCTTCCAAAAGGTAAAAAATAAGCTCCAACAATTAATGGAAACATAATTCCATACATTAAACCCATCATAAGCCAAGCAGGTATACTTCTAGGGTCTAATGTTTTTTGTGAATATGCTGTAAAGGTTGGTTTTTTCCCGAACCACCAATATGCTACCGGTACTGTTATAAATGCACCTCCGATAAGACCACATATCGAAAGAATGATTCCTCGAAGTACAGTCGTATCTTGTGATGCTTGCCAGACATAATCGGACATATTGGACAACTGTTGGTTTTTAGGTGCAGATTCCAAGAGGCCTGATTCAGGCGACATGAATGATATTAAAATAGCTGCTATCCCTAAACAAGCACCGAATAAACCTATAGTAGCGGTAAATCTTTTGCGAGGCCATGCCATTTGATTTTCTTGTATTTGCATAGGTTATTTACCAGAAGTGGACAAGATTTTTGAATTTTTATTGGAATGATCTTATGTAATTGACCAATTCCCATCTTTCTGTTTCTGACAAAAGATAATAAAATTGAGGCATGGGCGAATTAGAAGCCTTGTCTTTTTCGCGCGCAGCAAATCCTTGTCTTCCTCCCCAAGATATAAACGCAAAAATTTCACTGTCGTTTGAGTTAGAAGTAACCTCGCTCAATAGATTAGCTGGATATGGACCTCTATTATAAAGCGGGTTGGTTTCACTATCATTAAGAGTTAATATTCTGGCTTTTAGTTGACTTTGATTTTCATCAATGCCTTTTAAGGAAGGTCCGTGACATACGACGCAGTTAATGTTGTATATTTGTTGGCCTATCTCTAAATTGTTGCCAGATAAAGTAGGGTTAGGGAAATATTCTGTGTAGTCTTCAAGGGTTTTATAAGTTATCTCTTTGCCGGTCATTGGAACAGAATCAGAGGGCGGCAGAATTCTACTTGGTTCTTGGGATTTGTAAGAAGGCTGATAGTGCATCTCAGTAAATATTTCCACCTTATGTGCACCGGATGCTGGGAAAGCAGGGCCCGTTGCTTTTATCATTCCTCCTGCAATCTCTACATCTCCAGTTCTCATATTGCCTGAACATCCGAGTGAAATAAGCAAGGACAAACCTAACACGGATGTCAAAAAAAGGCGAATGTATTTTAGGTGATGTACATTCATTTTGTTCATTCGGCAGTATCCTGACCGTTAGTTATTTCTTCAGCACCACATTTTTTCAAAACTTCCTCGGCCTTTTGAATTTTTTCGGGCGCAGATGTAACGGCTACCCCAATGAGCCCTTCAGTTATTTTAGGGCTATAGGCTCCCATGAATAATCTTGGTAACCGCGATTCAAATACTATGCCTGCTACTGTCATTAATATCGCACCTAGCATTGTTCCTTCATACATTATGATTAGCATTGCAGGGATAGATAGGATAGGCTTACCACCGGTTACTACTGGATAAGCTAACTGAGTAGCAGTTGTAAGACCTAGTCCAATAATGAATCCACATGCTGCACCTATTAATGGAAACCTAAAGAGTTTGTGTTTAGGTTCTTCTTCTCCGAAGGTCCCTTCTGGGTAAGGCGTACCTGTTAATATTTCATATTCTTTAGGCTCAAATCCAGCCTCAGCTAATGCATCTAAAGCGTCAGCTGCAGAATCTTCTTTGGAAAATAAGCCTAAAACGCTTTGTTGATTTAAAATATTGGATATTGAGTTCACTGAATAAATCCCCCTTTTATTCTCTTATTGACGCAGGTACCGTTCTGCGGCCAATTTTAATTTCATCTCTGCCTACCATTCCTTCTTTGACATCAAAAAGTGGAACTAATGGGAAAATTTTTGAAAAGACCAACAACCCAAACATCATCCAACCAAAAGTTGCTGCTACCATTAATATTTCAATTATACTTGGATGGTATGTACCCCAATTGAACATTAATTCGCCCCTTCTGATTACTCCAGGGACAATGATTAAGAATCTTTCTAGCCACATTCCTATATTGACTAGAATCGTGGTTATAAACATCCATAAATAACTTCTTCTTATATTTCTAAATAGCCACATTGGAACTGGAATCAAAAAAGCAGTAAATAAGAATAATATAAATAAAGCCCCATAAGGCCAACTAAACACTTGTAGTTCTCTCATGGCTAATTCTCCGAACTCAAGTGTATAAAGGGCGTATATCCATTCAAGAAAGAAAAAGAAAAACCAAGTTACAGCTACTACAATTAATAGTCGTCCAATCGCATCTAAATGATCAGGTGTTATGTATGTTCTATATCCCCAAGCCCAAACCATAACTACCATCAGTGTTGCAACAGCTGATACTCCTGAATGTATTGCACCGATTATGAAATATGGAGCAAAAATTGTCGAGTGCCAAGCTTCAGGGCCTATTTGTACTGCAAAGTCCCACGACACAATGCTGTGTACTGAAGCAAATACAGGTAACACTAAAGCTGATAGTAATATTCCAGCAACGGTTTGTAGTTTCCATTGTCTTGGTGTACCCCTCCACCCAAGGCATAAAACCGAATATATCTTTTTTCTAAGTCCTTTACTTCTATCCCTTACTATTGCTATGTCCGGCAATAAACAAATTAATACAAACAGAGTACTTGCTATAAGGTATGTCATTACGGCGCTTGGGTCCCAAACGAAAGGAGATCTTACGTTTGGCCAAACCCCTCTTGCAAAGTCGTATGGGAACACCCAATATAGTACTCGCCATTGTCTGCCCACATGTGTCAGGGGAGCAGCCATAAGAGCAGAGGTTAGAGAGAATACTGTGAGAACCTCAGCAGCTCTTGTGATTGGTCTTCTCCATTCTGCCTGTGTCAACCTCAAAATTGCAGATACCATAATACCTGCATGACTAATACCTATCCAAAAAACAAAGTTGACTATATAAACACCCCAATAAGCCGGTCGGTTTAGGCCGGTTACTCCAATCCCTTTATTAATCATATAACCGAAAGCACAAGCTCCAGCAATAAAAATTAGCAGAAGTATTAACGTGCTGCCCGGCCACCATCTTGGAATGTTAAATACGCTATGGAGCAGGTCGTCATTAATTTTTTTTTGACTTAACTGGGTATGTTCTTGCATTAATTTATTCCTTATTTATAATCCTTAAGCAGTTAATCTGGTTTACCCAGTACCAGTACTTCGGTCCTATGGAATTTTTTATGATATTTGTACAATAACAGTTCTTTTTGCTCCCATATATTTATTATAGGGAATACTTTAGTTGCTAATAAGTAAACTAATATACATCCTGATAGCCCCCCAATCCATATCATTATGTCAAAGGTTGATGGTGATATGGCTGACGGTATATTTTGGAGTGAATGCGCTGGTGCCTGTTCTGAAACTGAATATGCAGCCACATAAAGCCTGATGCGATCCAATGCTGTACCGATTAAAACACTTATTGAGATAAGAGTTGGTCCTAATATACTCACTCTAAGTGGATTCCAAATCATAGTGCATAGTGGAATAAAGAAATTTAGACAGAAAGTTGCTATAAATATTGGCAGATATGGTCCAGAAATCAAGAGTTCTAACACGCTTTGTTCGGCAGGTTTTGCTCCATACCAGAATATAATAAAGCTAGAGAACCAGAACCAAAACCATAGGATACACAGGGCAAATTGCAGTTTTCCAATTCCCCAAAATTGATCTAATTCAATTTCTTCTTTGTACCCTCCGAATTTGTGCATTATAAACATCGTAAGTATCACTATTGAGACACCTGCCTGAAGTGAATTATGGGCATGGGTTACAGGGAATAGTGCGTCAATCCAACCTGGAATTAATGCCATACAAAAATCACTGGAGAAGGTGAAATGAACTGCCACGAGAGACATAAAGTAAAAAGCACCAAGTATACCGAGTCTGTGGTGAATCATGAACCATTGAGCACTACTTCCTATCCACCACGACCCTAGTTTGGTCTGAAGAAATTTTCTTATGCCAGTTGTTTGATTTTTAGTTATTGCGATGTCTGGTGAAGAAGATAGCCACACAAGCATTAATCCACAAATAGATAAAGAAACAATTGCTATTGTGCTTATAATCTGCGGCATATATTGTACATTTTGTAATTCGCCATAAAACCATAGGCTTCTACGTCCATCTTCTAAACCTGGTAAAATCCAAATCAGAGGTATGAAAAACAACACGTTTATCGACCCTGCTACGCAGAATATTTCTGCTATCCTCGAAAATGGTCTTCGCCAATGTGCCTTAACTATTCTGGGAGCTATGGCTGCCATTGGAGCCGATTGGAAAGTTGTCAAAATAAACGAAACTAGCGCGGCGTAATACCCCCAGTTTTTAGGTGAATCCGTTCCTACTTCATATATTTTTAAGACAAATCCCACCACACCAATGGTAAACAACGTTGTGAAAATAGCAACCAAATACCAAAATAACGAAGTGGTACCAATAACTCTGGAGACAAAATCTTTAGTAAGGTCTCTAGAATCAGTCCAGGATCTTTCGTGAGTTGTTATATGAGATTCAGTGGTGCTCATGACTGCTTACCTTAGCGTCTTCATCGATTTTTTTCAGATATGTTATGTTGGAGTCAACTCCTAAATGCTCAAGTAATTCGTACCCTCTTCCGTCATGTGCGTCTGATTTCATTTCAGATACCTTAGACTCAGGGTCGTTTACATCACCAAAAACTAAAGAGTTTGTTGGACATGCATTAACGCAAGCTGGATTTAATTCCCTAGTCGAATCATCTCTTTCGGTGCCTTCTTTTTCAGCAACCCTTTTTGTCCTTTGAATTCTTTGTACACAGAATGAACATTTTTCCATGATACCCCTACTTCTTACGGTAACATCAGGGTTTAATTGGTTTTTCAAACTATTGGGCCAAGATGGCTCCCAGAAATTAAATGACCTTACGGTGTAGGGACAAGCATTTGAACAAAAGCGTGTTCCAATACAGCGATTGTATACCTGAACGTTAAGTCCTTGATTATTATGATATGTAGCGTAAACAGGACAAACTGGTTCACATGGAGCATTATCACACTGTTGGCACATCATTGGTATGAACCGCGCTTTAACATTTGGGAATTCTCCTTCCCAATACCTTTCAATCCTAATCCATTGGATAGGACGTCTTTCGTTAAAGTGCTCTTTGGTATTTATGGGGATATTATTTTCTGACTGGCAAGCAACTACACAAGCTTGGCAGCCGGTGCATTTATCTACATCTACTACCATACCCCACTTTTCGTTAGCCATAGTATAATCTCCGTTTAATTTATTTTAAATTAATGTGATGTTTCACTTAAATTTGTTAGCTGAATGATTTTGTGATGCTCGTCTACCGATGTTTCAGCTTTAGAACCTTCAAATTTTGGAAGCCGCCTCCACCTACCGGTTTTTTCTAGGTCAATTTTTGTAGACCCCCATGCTAATGCACCTGTTTTAGCATCTTTCATGGTTGAGATTATCGATAAAATATTAGATCCACGGTTTTTAGAATACCTGGTTCCTTCAGCTCTCCCTTGACCGATTGGAATACCTACGACATTAGGTGGAGTAGCAGGGTTGGGATATGCTACTCCTTCGATTGAAAGTTTGGAGTCAACCGCTGTTATTTTGAGGATGTCGCCTTCCTTAATATCCATTTCAGTAGCTTTATTAAGATTAATTTCAACCCATGTATCCCATACCGCCGTGCTTATAGGATCGGGTGTAGCTTGCATCCATGGTAAGTCAGCTAATTTCCCGTCCATAATAGATGGCGTTTCAAATGGAATTAAGTGGAAAGAGTCATTTGTTCCAGATTGCGAGAATTGACTTTCCGAATATGAAGGTATGGTTGGGTTAGAATCAATTTGTCCCTCGTGTTTGGATTCGGTATCCCACCATCCGCCACGTTGAAGTAGTCCATTCCAAAATCCATCAAATGTAGCAGATTTTACAGAACCTCTGTTTTTTGCAAACAGTTCTCTTGCACTGTTTTTGAGTATATCAATAACCGTGTCTCCTTCAACGTCCAATTGAACACCCAAATCATTCGAAACACCCAAAAGGATTTCAATGAAATTTTTTGTTCCCAAATTAACCCCTCGATTTTCAAAGAAAGGTCTCACTACAGGTTGTTGAAAACCTATAGTTTGATACCCGGGACCCGGGTTTGGTATGTTTGTCCCCCAATCCTCCAAAGGATTATTTTCAGGTAGTACTAAATCAGCAATTGCAGTTGTTTCGTCCATTTTGTTAGCGAAGCTTACAATTAGTGGTACGTTGAATTCTCCATTGGCGTTTTTGCCTAGAACGGCTTCTTTGATTCCTACTGAATCTGGAAGGCTGTAAATGGGATCGACTCCTCTGATAGCTAAAACTTTTACCTTTCCAGATTCGATTTCACTTGTCATTGATTGCCATTGTGAGAATGATGCTCTCTTGGATTCGCCGGAAAGGTTTTTCAAGGCCGAGGTTGGATTTAATTTAATGACCCCTTCTTTGCCTACACTTCCAACTAAATGATTAAGAACATAAATAGCGCTTAAATTAAAACTTCCATTTGTGTATGCAGAACTGATTCCGCCCCCAATGGCCAAACTTTTAGATCCATGAGAGCCAAATTCTTTTGCAACTTCTTTTATTTTATCGGCTGATTCTAGTCCTATTTCTGAGTAGACCCTGTCAGGACTGAATGAATTTAAATTAATATTTAAGGCAGATTCCCATTTAGAATCTACTAGTTCTTGGTTTATAAGCTCATATGCGATGCTTAAAGCAAGTTTTCCTTCTTGGCCAGGATTTACATATACCCAATCATCTGCATTGGCTGCGGACATTGAGAATCTTGGCTCTATTTGAACGAACTTACCTCTGCCGTGGTGCAAATCTCTGAAATCACCATATGCTTTAGAGTATCTAGTTGGGGATTGCCATGTTCCTAAAAGATCAGCCCCGAATGATAATAGATAATCAGTATTTGCGATGTCGAATTCAGGCATTAATGTTTGCCCAAATACATTTTGAAATGCATAAAGCAAATTGGTATCCTCTATCGCTTCGAAAGGAAGATGTTTTGAACCTAGTTTTTTAGTGAAGTTTTCTACAATAAGACCTTCGTGAGAATTGATTGGGTTTGTAGCCAAAACCATTTGTTCTCTCGAATCTAGTTTGTTTATTTGTTCAGACAGTCTGCTGATCGCATCCGTCCAACTTATCTCCTGCCATTTATTTTCTCCACGGTTACCGGTTCTGACCATTGGACCTTGAATTCTGTCTGGATGGTAAAGGGATTGTAGTGCTGCTTCACATCGGGCACTGTGTTTACCTTCGTTTATGGGGTAATCTATGTTCCCTTCGACTTTTTTAGCTCTCCCTTCCATTACACGGACAACAATACCTTCGTTAGTCTTGCAGCTTTTACAAAGTGTTGCATACCAGTTATCTATTCCTGAAACTAAATCCTCCGGCATTTTTGCAGGGGATTGAACAAGCAATTCTTTTTCAGGGACGCCACAGGCTTGGAATATTACTGCACCAATGGCGGATCCACCTAGTATTTTTAGGAATTGTCTTCGTGTTAAAGGCATTATTATATGTTTGGTTTCCTTTTTAAATTTAACGGTTGTTTAATAGTGACAGGTTATACAATCGGTCGGAGCACTATTATCTCTATGACAATTTACACAATCAGCCATTTTTAGCGGTTTGATTTGTTTGACTTTTGTCATGCTGCCTACGTCGCCGTGACAAGTCATACATACCTGAGATTCCTTTACATCTATTGTTTTACCAACTTTTACATTGGGGTAAATTTTAATAGCATCATCTAATGCAATTTGGGACGAAACTTTATTTCTATCAACCTTGGTTACAACGGTTTTACTTCCTGAGAAGAACCTTATGTGGGCCTCATGTACGAAGTGTACGTGGTCGGGCACCCTATGCACTCGTTGCCAATCAATCGGTTTTTCATTTGTGTTGTAGCTACGCAACTTTGCTATTTCTTCACTATTGTCCCCAATAATCTTGTGACATGTGACACAAAATTCAACTGAAGGGATTGAGGCACTTGCTTCTTTTGCAACGGTTCTATGGCAGAAAGTAAAGTCGAGACCAAGTTCATGTACATGCTTTGTATGGGGGAAAGATATTGGCTGTTCTGGACCTTCATTAAATCCATATATATCAAGAGGTAATCCCCA
>CAYRIG010000006.1:0-1048 GCA_964424315.1 uncultured Dehalococcoidia bacterium
GGACATATTCCAATCACATCCACGCCTGGAGAGCTTAATCAAGGGTGGTATTTTGGTCATTATGAAACTTTATTGACGAACGAAGGAAATATTTTCAACGATTTGCCGGAAATCGTCGATTTCCTAAAAAGCAACCGCCAAGTATTTGTTATGATTAACTCCGGTAATCATCAATTTCTTTACCAAGTTTATAAAACAGAGGTTGTTCACCAAGATTTATTGCAACTAACAAATTCGCAAATTGCTGAAATCACCCTAGTAACTTGTGTGCCAAAATATAAATACGATCATCGTTTATTGGTTACAGCGTCGTTAATCGGTGTAAGAAATATATAACTAATTTTTTGGAGGATTTTGATTGCTAGATTTTTACAATATTAAAGGTCTATTTCCAGACTCATCTATTCATTTTCAGTCGAAAATCCGTGAGATTTTAGAAGCAAATTTAGGAGAGCATATTAACAACTGGTGGAACGAGAACAAACTTCCCGATGAAATTCGTTCTACCCTAATTGACATTGGTGCTTTTGGAGAACATAAAGCGATTAACAACAACTCTCCTTTAAGTTATCTAGATTATGGATTACTTATGTATGAATTAGAGAGGGTCGATTCAGGAATTAGAAGCATGGTTAGTGTTCAAAATGCGTTAACTATTTATCCCTTAAAGAAGTTTGGGTCGAGCCATTTGCAAAAAATTTATCTGGAGGAGTTACAAAAAGGACAAATTACTGGGTGTTTTGCTTTAACGGAAGAAGGGGGAGGCTCGGATCCAAGCTCAATGGCAACAACTTATACTAAAAAAGGCAGGCAGTACATTGTAACCGGAACAAAATATTGGGTTACAAATGCCCCTTTTGCTCAAATAGCAATAGTATGGGCTAAAGATGCAAGCGGCAAAGGAATATCCGGATTTGTTATCCCAACAGATACACCCGGATTTAATATATATCCAATTGAAAATAAGATGAGCCTTAGGTTATCGCCAACGGCCCATATTGAATTAGACAATGTTGCCATTCCATTAACCCACAAACTTACTGGTGCA
>CAYRIG010000006.1:1058-19136 GCA_964424315.1 uncultured Dehalococcoidia bacterium
TTGTCTTGTTTATCACAAGCAAGATATGGGGTTTGTTGGGGAGTTTTGGGCGCACTTGAGTCAGTTTATGAAGAAGCCCTTATATTTTCCAATTCTCGGTCTTCTTTTGGAACCAGCCTATCATCAAAGCAGTTAATTCAAGAAAAGCTCGCTAACATGGTTTCAAGGCACACTAAAGGCCTTCTGCTCTCATATCAACTTTCTGTTCTGTTAAACCAAGGAATATCTACAAACGAACAGGTTTCATTAGCAAAAAGAGAGAACACCAGATCAGCTTTAGTTTCAGCTAGAAGCGCTAGAGAGGTTTTAGCCGCTCAAGGTATAACCTTATCATCGAACGTAATCAGGCATATGTTGAATCTAGAAACGGTCGACACATATGAAGGTACTTATGATATACACACTTTAATATTAGGTAAATCAATAACTGGCGAGTCTGCTTTTTGAAATTGATTTATATCGATCACGCTTAAAAAAGGAAATCTAATGAAGGCTCTTTCAGGAATAACTGTTTTGGATCTATCAACGATAGTTTCGGGGCCATTCTGCACCCAAATGCTGTCTGACATGGGTGCAGAAATCATTAAAGTTGAGCCTATTTCAGGTGATCCTACCAGAGCTTGGGGTCCTCCGTTTGTTGCTGAAGAAAGCCCCTATTTTATTTCTGTGAACCGTGGCAAAAAAAGTCTTGCAATAGACATTAATTCTCCTCAAGGGATAAGCATATTGTATAAGTTAATACAAAAATGTGATGTTCTTGTTGAAAATTTTACTCCTGACCGAAAGTTAAAATATGGTTTGGTTTACGATAAAGTCAAAAATTTGAATTCCAAAATTATACATTTATCTATAACTGGTTTTGGATATGGAACGAATGCAATACAAAACACACCCGCATTAGACCTAACCATGCAGGCTTTAACCGGGATTATGAGTGTCACCGGCCCGAAAGATGAAGAGGAGCCTGTTAGAATCGGCGTTGCATGGCTCGATGTTCTAACCGGCCTTACAGGAACTTCGGGAATCTTATCTGCATTGATACAATTAGGCCGTACTGATAAAGGACAATACATAGACTTATCTTTATTTGATGTAGCGTTAATGAGCTCTATCAACATAGGAGAAACATTTCTCATGACCGGCAAAGTTCCTAATAGGTTAGGAAGCGAACACCCTCAAATTGTTCCCTATCAAGCCTTTAAAGCTAAAGATTATTGGTTTACTTTGGCCGTAGTAACTGAAAAACAATACGAGAGGCTTGTTAAACTCCTTTCGCCTTCTCCCCTCGACAACAATGCTAGCTTTGCCACAAATAGTAGCCGAGTCAAAAATAGAGAAGAACTTCTCGGATTTTTGAAAAAACTTTTTTCAAGCCGTACTAGGTCTGATTGGTTGAAAATTTTAACAGAATCAAATATTCCTGTATCTCCAATTAATAATATTGATGAGGTTTTTCAAATGGACATAGCCAAAGAACGTAATAGTGTATGGAGTGTTAACCACCCTGCCATTGGTAAATTACCATTGCTAGCAAATGCCCTACAACACACCGGCCCTGGTTCTGTTTCAAATAAAATAGCTCCTCCCTTATTAGGCCAACACACATATGAAATACTGAAAGGTTTTATCAAGTTGTCGGAACAAGAAATAGATTTTCTTAAGAAGAGTGGAGGTATCTTTTGTTCTCAAATGGATACCAAAAACCTTTCTAGTGATAAATCCGATGGCTAATTTAAGAATATATTTTGTTGTATTTTTGACGTTTTTGTTTTTCATTTGCGCTGTCATTTTTATATCTTTTGGAATGTATAAGAAAACCCCAATCACCGGATTAAGCGGTGCCAATATCGTGGGAAAGCCCGCTCCTAGTTTTTCTCTAAATCTCACTTCTGGAGAATATTTCAGGCTTTCAGACAATTTTGGTAACCCCATCATACTCAATTTTTGGAACCCCTATTGTCCTCCATGTGCTGAAGAATCACCTATTTTGCAAGATATATGGCTCACATACAAAAACAAAGGTGTATTGGTTGTAGGCATTGATTCTCCTGTAATCAATGCGCCCGAAGAAGCAACTACAAGCTATATAAATAATTTCAACTTGAGCTTTCCTACAGGAAGAGATACAGGAGCTAAAATAACTATAGATTATGGAGTTCTCGCATTGCCGGTAACTTTCTTTATAAACCAAAAGGGAGAGGTTGAATTTCGCAAAGTTGGACTAATAACCCGTGAAGAGATATCTATATGGTTAGATGCTTTGGATTTGCAGAACTATTGAAATATTTTCAACTAGGGCTGGCGTTTACTGGTCAAACAAAATAAACTCTACTCGTAAGTTCTTATAATTGGGGTTGTTGATTATGAATATACCCAGGGGAGGTTGGAGTGGAGGACAATCAGACGCTACTCCAGCTTCCCAATATGATATACGGTATGGAGAAAATCTTTTAAAAGAAGAAAGCGGCTCATGGCCGCCCTATTTCATTGTTACAAGCCCTAGTGCATTTAAAGCAACTCAGCCTGTTCTTTCTTCATCTCCCATAGGGTTTACTTTTGCAAATACTCTTGATTGGAATCAATTAGACTCAATCTCTTCATCTGTCCCAAAGAGCACCATGATAATTGTTGCAATTGGAGGAGGCATCGTATTAGATGCTGCAAAATATGTTTCTCTCAAAACTTCTATTCCTTTAATCTTGGCACCAACTATTGTCTCTACAGGAGCCATCATTCATAGTGTTTTTGCAAAGTGGGAAGGGTTTTCCACGGTTGGGTCTGTAGAAACTTGGCCCTGGTTAGATGCTCATCACGTTATAATCGATTACTCGGTCACTAGAAATGCACCTTCGCACCTTAATACTGCGGGTATTGGAGACATTCTTTGCAGTCAGGCAGGAATATCAGAATGGGAATATTCATTCAAGAGAGGGTCGGCTCCTCCTGTCGACTATACGACAACCCTATCTGTTCGCGACCAAAGAGACCGAATCGTCAACCATTTTCCAAAAACTCTTAACAGAGATGGCAGTCTCACTTCTCAAAGCATCAAGTTTATAATGGAATCTATTCAACAAAGAGACAGTAATAGCATCACAAGCCCTCATGCACCTGGCAGCGACCATCTTTTTTGGCAATGCGTAGAATCAACAAATAATCGCGGCTGGGTTCACGGAGGCGGCGTTGCTTTAGCATCTGTGATTATAGCTTGGCATTGCAATCAAGGATTAAATCAGCTGATAAGCGACCTTGATCGGTGCAAAGTGCTTTGGCGACCTGCCCAACTTGGTCTTTCAAAAAATCATCTTCAACTGTCTTTATCAGCCGCCCCAAAATTCTTTAACGACAAAGAGAACGGCAGAGACACGAAATCGATTCTTCGAGACAGCCCAATCCAAGGAGCCCGGTTTGAAAAACTCTGGGATTTCTTAACCGGCTGACAACCTAACAGCCATCACCGGTTTTTTCTTATTTTTGTCTTCGCTTTTACCTACTGTTTGTATAAAAATATTTTTAATATATTTTTATATTTGTACAATTTATAACCGCAATTGAGGTTGTGTCACCGATAAAGCGGTTAATAGACTGGATTTAATTATTTGACGTTTTTATGGTGCTTTTTTATATTGGTGCTCGTTTGCCAGTCTACGTACCTTCATTTTAACCTTTGTCCCTTTATAGAGTTGTGTTTTTTTTTTCATTTTTTTTGTTTATAATTCATTTTTTTTCTCTTGGCTAATGGAAGATTATGGGTGCTAAACTCGACTTTACTTATTAAACGATTATCCCTTAAAAAGGACTTATATTTGGAACTAGAAAACAACCTTACCGATCCAAAATTGATTTGGAAGGCGGTACTAGGAAAACTACAACTGCAGGTAAATAAATCCAGTTTTGAAACCTGGCTAATTTCTACTACGGGTCATTTACTAGAAGATACATCATTGACTGTATCGGTCCCCAACAATTTTGTTGCTGAAATGCTAGACCAAAGAATGTATTCAATAATTTCATCCGCAGTACAACAGGTTCTTAAAAGGGCTGTTGATGTAAATTTTATAGTTGTTGCACCCTCCATGAATACAGCAAGTCCTATAGCAACGCATACCCGCCCTAATACAATTATATCTAACGCTGTAAAGCCCCCAGCTTTTTACAACAAAGGCTGGCGCACATTTAAAAATTTTATTGTTGGTGATTCTAACAAACTTGCCCATGCTGCAAGTTTATCCGTCGCCGAAAATCCCGGCACAGCTTATAACCCTTTATTTATCTATTCAGGCGTGGGCCTCGGCAAAACTCATTTGCTTACAGCTATTGCTAATGCCTTAAACACATCGGGCTTTAAGGCAATATACGTTACTGCTGAAGAGTTTACAAACGAATACATAAGTTCAATACGCTTTGCTAAAACGGACCATTTTAGAAATAAATATCGGCACATTGATGCTTTGTTAATTGACGATATACAATTCATTGCCGGAAAAGAGCAAACCCAAGAGGGGTTTTTCCACACTTTCAATTCGCTAGTAACAGAAGGAAAACAAATTGTTATATCAAGTGATCGACCAGCCAAAGAAATCGAGCACCTTCACGAACGCCTGGTTTCACGAATGCTAGGCGGTCTTATTGTAGATATTCAGCAACCCGACTTGGAAACAAAAGTCGCCATCCTAAAAAGCAAATCTGAATCGCTAAATGCTAACATATCTGGAGAGATTTTATTGTACTTTGCAGAACAAGTGACATCTAACATAAGGGCCTTGGAGGGATGCGTAAATAAGATCAAGGCCTATATCCAATTGACAAACCTTTCTCCTGATATGAACCTTGCTAAGTCTATAGTTTCAGAACTTTCTCCAGCCTTAAAAGACCTAACTGCTACTAAAACATCTGTCATTAATACCGTCTCCAGCCATTTCGGTTTATCTGTCCAGTTGGTATTGGGTAATTCAAGAAATAGCAGGTGTGTTACAGCAAGACAGATTTACATGTATATTTTAAGAGAGGATCTCAACCTATCTTTGGCTGAAATTTGTGAAACAACAGGGAAAAAACACTCAAGCGTAATATATTCATGCAACCAAATAATTAATAACCTTCAACAAAATTCTTTGTTATTAGACGATTTAACAAAAATCCGGTCTGCTATCAAGCGTAAGTTAAACAATTAACAATCTACCAACATTTTTCTAATTACTGACAAAACTTACATCTGCCACTATTAAATTAACAAATAACCAACACTGCTCGCTTCTTTTTTTTAAGTCTATAACCCTTTTAAACCATAGCTTCCCAGTTATAGTTTTACTTATTATTATTAAAATTATAGATACATACATACTGATAACTATTTTACAGTTATAATATAAGTAATCATGATAGATAGTGCAAAAATTCATGTTTCTAGCGGTGGTGGTGGTAATGGAGCTATAAGTGGAAGACATGAAAGATATGTTCCTAAAGGAGGGCCTGATGGTGGAGATGGTGGAGATGGTGGATCAGTAGTGATATATGCCACTGAAACTATGACAACTCTTGCTGACTATAGGTACAGAAGAAAGTTTAAAGCAGATAGAGGAAAGGACGGATCTTCAAATAAAAAACATGGAGCTAGCGCTAAAGACAAAAGATTAGCTGTTCCCATAGGAACTGTTGTAAAGAGACAAGATGGATCTACGATAGCTGATTTACAAATAAATGAGAGTGAAGTTGTTATAGCACTAGGTGGAAAAGGTGGAAAGGGAAACGCAAGATTTAAATCGTCTATATATCAGTTTCCATTAATTGCAGAAGCAGGCGAATTAGGACAAGAATTTGAAATAAATCTAGAACTAAAGCTATTAGCAGATGTAGCTTTAATAGGATCACCAAATGCAGGGAAATCTAGCTTGCTGTCAGCGGTTACATCAGCAAGGCCAAAGATAGGAGACTACCCATTTACAACAATAACTCCTATTTTAGGAGTTGTACACAGGCATGCATCTGAGTTTGTAATGGTTGATATACCTGGACTTATACAGGGTGCAAGTAAGGGGATTGGGCTAGGGGATGAATTTCTAAGACATGCCGAAAGAACGAAAATTTTTATACATGTATTAGATATAAATGCAGGCGACCCAAAAGAGGTGGTAGAAGAATATAAAAAGGTAAGAGAAGAAATCAGATTATATAAAGATGATTTATCACAAAGACGAGAAATAATAGTTTTGAATAAAATCGATTTAGAGAAAGGGCGCTGTAATATAGATAAAGTAATTAATGAATTAGCAATTCACGGCAAAAGTATTGTTGAAGTATCGGCTATTGGAAAAACAGGGTTGGAAAAGATGTTAGATTGTGTTGAAAGTGAACTAGTATCTGAAAAAAGAATAAATAAAACTTCTGCTGGAGAGGCTGATAAAATTCCAACAATAAGGCCACAAGGCATTGAAGCAGAGAAAAAAATAATAAGAACCAGAAACAGTTACCGGGTGATTTTTAACAAAGCAGTGCGGATAAGCAGGATGATTGATAATGATAATTGGGGCGCAAAGATGCAACTTTATGAAATGTTAAAGAAGTGGAAAATAATACAGGAACTAGAGGCAGCAGGGTTATTAAAAGGCCAATCGTTTACTGTAGGGCAAATAGATTTTGAGTGGGAATGAAAATGAATATAGGGATTTTCGGCGGCACCTTTGATCCTATACATTTAGGCCATATTGAGGTGGCTAAATACGCTAAAACAGATTTAAATCTAGATAAGGTGATATTTGTACCGGCCGGATGCCCTCAGTTGAAACCAACCTTGCCTTCAGCCTCAGCAAAACAGAGATTTGAAATGGTTAAATTAGCTATAGGTAATAAAGAAATGTTTTATGCTAGTGATATAGAAATAAAAAGAAAAGGACCAACTTTCACTGTTGATACCTTAAAGAGTATAAAAAAAATTTATCACCCTAAAAGCAGCCTGTGGTTTATAGTAGGATCAGATGCTTTTAGCGAATTTAATAAATGGGAAAATTATCAAGAAATCATGAGGCTTTCCAATATATGCGTGGTTAGAAGGCCAGGAGATATTAAAAAATTGGGCGAACTTGGGCATTTAAAAAAACTAGTGGCAGAAAATAACGTGGTTTTTATAAACAGGATAACACCACAAATAAGCAGCTCGAATGTCAAGACGATATTAAAAGATAAAAACAAGGTAAAAAAATATCTAAACCCTGAGGTTCACGACTATATTGTTAGAAATGGATTGTATAGAACAGATGAGGAATAAATGGAAAAACTAAACATGCAATGGATAAATGCTGGTGAAAAATTAATAAGTCTTTCAGAAACGACTGGGGCTATCAAATACGGAGACTTCAAACTCTCGTCGGGGAAATCAAGCGGTTATTACTTTGACGGGCGCTTGCTCACGCTTCATCCACAAGGATTACAGGTCGTTTCATCAGTGTTTTTACCAGCATTAAGAGCCTTGCAAGCGGATTGTGTGGCTGGCCCAACGATAGGAGCAGATCCAATTATAGCGGCATTGGTTTTAGCAAGTGGTTACAGCGGCAATGGAATAAACGGACTTATAGTAAGGAAAGAAGTAAAAAGCCACGGAATGTCAAAAATGATTGAAGGAGAATTGAATAAAGGCAGCAGGGCGGTAATAGTTGATGACACATGTAGTACAGGAGGAAGTTTAATAAAAGCTATTGAAGCAGTAGAAGATCAAGGATGCATCGTGACAGGAGTATTGACAATATTAGATAGGAATATGGGCGGAAGAGAAAAAATAACAAAGCGCGGCTATAAATTTGCTTCTATATTAAAAGTAGATTTAAATGAAAAAATATTTGCTGCAGATCTTAAATCGCAACTATTTATTTGAAAATTAATCAAACAACGCAGAAGACTAAAAGATGGTGATGTCAAAAAACCATTTCTCGAACAAGATATTGTGGAAAGTACTAATAATAACAATATTTTTGTTCGCTGCCCTTCTAAGGTTCTATGGGTTAAATTGGGACGATGGATTCAATTACTCACCACATCCCGATGAAAGAGCAATATTGATGAAGGTCGTGGAATTATCTCCTGTAGAAGAGATAAGTTCCTTTTTTGATAAAGATAGGAGTAGCTTAAATCCAAGATGGTTTGCATATGGCAGTTTCCCTTTATATTTATTGAAATCCGTATATGCTTTATTAGGCCAAACAGATCTTTTTAAAGAATACGATATTAGGATTGTAGGGCGTGTTATATCAGCGACAGCAGATTTATTCACGGTGGTTTTGACATATTTGGTTGGAAGGAGGCTATCGGGTAGAATTGTTGGTGCCGCCGCCGCATCTTTGCTTGCAGTATCAGTCATCAGCATACAAAACAGTCACTTTTACACAGTAGATTCGCTGCTGACGTTGTTTATAATGGCGAGTTTATACTCGGTTATTGAATTTACCAAGACGGGCAAAAAACGTTATTTGATTTTATCAGGCGCTATGATTGGATTTGCTTTAGGGTGTAAAGCGAGCGCAGCTCCCGTTGTTTTCCCCCCAATAGCGGCAGTTTATGTTCTTTTTTTAATTAACAGAGCTAAGGGCATTAATTTGACTTTAAAGGAAACCCTTTTGCCTCTAGTTTATTGTTTCTCATGTGCGTTTTTGGTGTTGGCCACAATTCAACCGTACATGATTTTGGATTGGGTTAAATATAAAGCAGATATTTTGGAACAGGCAGAGGTTGTTTGGAGGATAAGAGACTATCCCTATACACGTCAATATATTGGAACAACTCCCTATGTTTATCAAACGTTACAGCTAATGAAATGGGGATTAGGCATCCCCTTAACTCTTTTCGTCATTTTTGGATTAGTAGGCCAATTTATGGGCGGGATGAAAATAAAACTAAGCATCATTTATGTTTTTGCTGGAATTCTATTACCCGCTTTTTTCTGTGTTAATGTTCCCTATCCTTACGGGCAGGCTTTAGGTTTGGGAACGGCTTTTATTTCACTAATGGCCTTCTTCCATTTTAGAAAAGACTATGATGGCAGCTTGTTGCTAATTTTGGTCTGGCTTGTGCCATACTTGATTGTCACTGGAGCCCTAGAGGCAAAGTTTTTGAGATATCTTTTACCTGCCATCCCCGTGCTAATCATAATAAGTTGTGTATTGGCGAATCACTGTTTCAACAGGGCAACTTTCAAGAAGAAAACATTAAAAATAGTTGTGGGCATATTGTATGGAGTTATATTTTTTACAACTTTAGCACAAGCACTGGCCTTCGTTTCTATTTACAGCGAGAAACATACAGCCGTTAGAACGTCTGAATGGATTAACCAGAATGTTGAACCGGGGAGCATTTTAATAAAAGAGCACTGGGAAGAATCTATACCGAAAACGTATGAATACGAAATTAAAGAATTGGCGCTATATGAAGATGATACAAAGAAAAAAATCGAAGGGATTTCAAAAGTTCTGTCTTCAGGTCAGTATTTGATTCTTTTTTCCAACAGGCTTTATGGAACTATCCCAAGATTGGCAGAAAGATATCCTCTTACAACCGGGTATTACCAGGCACTATTTAAAGAAAAAATTGGATATTCATTTGTAAAAGAAGCAAGTCAAAAGCAATATCCTAAGATAATGGGGCTATCTTTTATCAACGACACCTATTCAAATCCAAATTTGAACCTAGCAACCCCCGAAGGTTACGAAGCGAAAGCTGTGAACCTTGGATATTTGGATGAAAGTTTAACGGTGTATGATCATCCTAAGGTGTTGGTTTTCAGAAACACAGGCAACTTTAACCCTCAACAAATTGAAGAAGCAATAGTAAAAGAATCCGTTGTTATAGGTATAACGGAGGATAATAATCTAAGCGTTAAATTACAGGCGCAATCAAGAATCAAGGAACAATCTTCTAACCAGTGGAAAGAATTATTCGTAAACAATTCATTTTCTGATAGATACCCCGCATTGGTTTGGGGCATCGCAATAATGCTTTTGGCATTTACGTCATTGCCGATCACCCTGATATTATTTAAAAACCTACCAGATAAAGGCTACGGACTTTCCAAGATTTTAGGAATGTCTATGGTGGGGTTTTTGGCATGGTCTGTAGTTAGTTGGAGAATATTGGAGTATACCGCTGCTACCGTCATAATTTCTGCCCTGATAGTAATAGCGGTAAACGCAACAATTTTTTTGTTCAAAAGAAATGAATTAACGTCACTATTAAAACGACACTGGAATATATTTGCGGTTGAAGAAATAATCTTTGTATTGGCATTTATAACTTTTTTAATCATAAGAATGTTAAATCCGGATTTATGGCATCCTTATCGTGGCGGAGAGAAGCCCATGGAGTTAGCACATATAAATGCGCTAACTAGGTCACTATATTTGCCTCCTTATGACCCTTGGTTTTCTGGAGGCGTTCTTAATTATTATTACTATGGGCATTTTTTAGTAACTAACTTGATTAAAATATGCGGGATTGTTCCAACAACGGCGTTTAATTTAGCAGTTCCAACATTTTTCGCGATGGCTCTAGTGGGTTCGTTTAGTTTAGGGTTTAATATCTTTTCAGGTGCTGTTTCCAAAACCTTTCATTCAATAAGCGATGTTAAATTAAGGCAGCCCGGTGTCTTGCTAGCCATTTTGGCCGGATTAACATCGATGGCATTTGTTTGTTTATTGGGAAACTTAGATGGGGCTTCACAGGTTGGGATGGCCGTTTGGGACAAATTGATTGAGGGCTCAAGTTGGAAAGGGTTTGACTATTGGCAGAGTAGCAGGATGATGCCTCCTGATCCTCCGGGTTTTGAAGTGACGGAATTTCCGTTTTTTACTTTTCTTTTTGCAGACCTGCATCCGCATCTAATTTCTATCCCGTTTACATTGTTGTTGTTGGGAATAATGTTAACTGTAGTCGTGTCTCCTATTAACAAGGGCAAAATCAACTTTTTGTCTGTAAATGAGTTATTGCCGATAATCACGATGGGAATAGTGTTGGGGTCTGTAAGAATTATCAATGCATGGGATTTCCCAACGTATTTCCTGTTGGGGTCTTTGGCTTTAATGTTGCGTGAATTGTTTACTCATGGAGGAATTGGAATTGTTGTGATTGGCAGATGGTTGCTAAAAACATCTGGTTTGTACATTGTCTCATATGTGGCCTTTATTCCCTTTTACTCAAATTATGAAAACTTCTACTCATCTTTGCAGACCACAACCAATAAGACAGACTTAAATCAAGCGCTCATGATTTTTGGAGTCTTTATTTTCATTATTGGTGCGTATTGCTTTATAAATAGTAAAAGAATATTCACATTTTCTAAGATAAAAACCCTATCGATAACAATTCGTATGGCAGCCTGTATTGTATTAGTCGCCATGATTGTTGGTTATCTGGTCTCTGGGCCGGCAAAACAATTTTTAGGAAATACAGCGATGTTGGCCAGCATTATAATAGCGTTTTTTGGGTATTTAGTAGTTTCACGCTTGCAAAGGTTTGGTTATAAAGACAAATATCAGGCTTTCAACTTCCTAATTTTGTTGATGGCTTTTGCGATAATTTTTGGGGTGGAGTTGGTGAGGATTAAAGGAGACATAGATAGGATGAACACCGTGTTCAAGTTTTATCTACAAGCATGGGTGTTGTTGGGAATAGGCTGTTCCTTCCTGTTTTGGCGTTGTTTTCAAACAATAAAAGAAAAAGGAAAAACTAAAATCAAAGCCTCCGTTTTTATAGCGAGCAGCTTCTTGATTGTCTGTGGGCTTATTTACCCAGTTTTTGCTACGCACGCCAGGATTGAAGATAGATTTATTCAAACAAAACCAACATTGAATGGAAAAACATATATGAGTAGATCAACCTATCTGGATGAAAGGGGTGAGATAGACTTAAGTTTCG
Source organism: uncultured Dehalococcoidia bacterium (assembly GCA_964424315.1). Classification (GTDB taxonomy): domain Bacteria; phylum Chloroflexota; class Dehalococcoidia; order Lucifugimonadales; family OSU-TB39; genus OSU-TB39. The sequence goes on from CAYRIG010000006.1 coordinate 12,954, forward strand.
ATGGTAAAGCGATTAAGTGGATGAATAACAATTTACAGGGAACGCCGGTTATTCTTGAAGCAAACACTCCAATGTATAGATGGGGCTCTAGAATATCGATATATACTGGATATCCAACAATACTTGGCTGGAGATGGCACCAAGAACAGCAAAGAATGAACCAACATAGCGAAATCCAAAAAAGGATTTCTGATATAAATATAATTTATGAAACTGAAAATGTAGAAGAAGCACTGGAACTTATAAAAAAATATCAAGTTAAATACATATATATAGGAGACCTTGAAAAACTTTATTATTCTTCTAAAGGATTAAGTAAATTTCGATTAAACATGAAGACCAAGGTCGAAGTAGTTTATAGTAACGAAAAGGTAGACATTTACAAGGTCAATTGAAGGAAGCCTCGACATTAAATACCAACACAAATAACCAACCACAACTAGCGTTGACACCAAAGCTAAGGGCAAATAGAATTCGATTAAAATTTGGAGCAAAAGTGAAATGCCCACAAAAGCATATGTATTAATAGAAACCACAGTCGGAAGGTCTAGAGAAATAGCTGACAAATTATATGAAATAGACGGCGTAGAGACGGTCGATCAGGTTACAGGGCCATATGATTTGATAGTAGTTGTAAAAAGACTTGATTTAAATTCTGTTGGGAATTTGGTTACTAACCAAATCCATGTTATAGATGGTATTGCAAGGACAGTTACATGTCTTAGCATGAGTGCACAGGAATAACCCGTCAAAAGTATAACTATATTAATTTTGGCTTTTACAAAAAGCAAGAATGGAGAAAAATGAAGTTTGAAACAGCTTTTTCTATCGACACATCAAGCATAAAGTATGGTCCTGGAGTTAGCGGAGAGGCTGGCTACGAGCTTAACCGCCTTGGTGCAAAACGAGTTATGGTTTTAACTGACGTTAATGTATCCAAAACACAAATCTTAAAAAATGTTATGGATTCTATAAAAACTTATAAAATAGATAGTTTTTTATATACAGACGTGAGGATAGAGCCTACAGATAAATCTTTCAAAGACGCAATAAATTGTGCTCAAGAAGGAAGCTTTGATGGATTTGTTGCCATTGGTGGGGGCTCAACTATAGACACCGCTAAGGCTTGCAATTTGTATTCAACTTATAAATCCAGCTTTTTGACTTATGTTAATGCTCCATTAGGGGAAGGAAAAAGCGTCCCGGGGCCACTTAAGCCGCTTATAGCCATCCCGACTACTACAGGAACAGGAAGCGAAACCACAGGTGTATCGATATTTGATTATTTAGAAATCAAAGCTAAAACAGGGATTGCACATAGATTTCTTAGGCCAGACGTTGGCTTAGTTGATCCAGATTCAACCAAAACATTGCCGAGCATGGTCATAGCTTGTAGCGGACTAGATGTCTTATGTCATGGACTGGAGTCTTATACAGCTTTACCATACCAAAAAAGAGAAGCCCCAGAAGAACCTGGTTCTAGGCCGAGTTACCAAGGATCCAATCCTATTAGTGATGTATGGTCAGCTAGGGCTATACAAATGGTAGGAGAAAACATAGTTTCTGCAGTGAACGATGACGAAAACATGGAAGCTAAATCAAATATGTTGTTGGCAGCCACTTATGCAGGAGTGGGTTTCGGAAATGCTGGGTGTCATTTGCCCCACGGAATGTCGTATCCGGTTTCAGGAATGGTTGAAAACTTTAGTCCAGAAGGATATTCAGGAATAGGCCCAATTGTTCCCCATGGTATGTCCGTCGCTCTAAATGCGCCTGCAGTATTTAGGTTTACCGGGGATTCTGATCCAGAACGACATTTACAAGCAGCAAAATTTCTTGGAGTAGACACATCTGGAGCAGATAAAGCTGGAGCTGGCGAGATTTTAGCGAGTGCAGTTACAGATATAATGAAAAAAATCAATATGCCAAATGGACTTAGGCAAGTAGGATATTCAGAAAAAGACACAGATAAATTAGTAGAAGGGACTCTTCCCCAGCATCGCGTTACAAAACTATGCCCTCTTGAATTTAGCAAAGAAGATTTAAAAAATATGTTTTTAGAGTCTATGGATTTGTGGTGAACTAATATTTGGATTTAAAGAAACCAATTTGTTAGTCAAAAACAGACGATTTATATAATTGGAGATTACAATTGCCATCATTACCGACATCAAAAAAAGGCAAAACGGTCAAAGAGGTTATAGAAGAAGCCGTAAAGATAGCAGGCGAAATCCTGTTATCGAAATTCAACCAAGAAAAAAAAATTAAAATTAAAGGGCCTAAAGATATAGTGACAGATGTTGATGTAGAGGTGGAGAGAATAATATTTGAACATCTAAGAAGCAACTTTCCAGAAATGGGGATGATTGGAGAGGAATCATTTAAAGGAGAAATGCCAAGCGGGTTTGTCTGGGTTGTTGACCCAATAGACGGGACTAGAAACTATGCGGCCGGAATACCAATATTTTCAATTGTTGTAGCTTTATCATATGATGGAGAGGTTGTGGCAGGCGCTAACTTTGATCCCAAAAAGAACGAACTTTTTATAGCTGAAAAAGGAAAAGGGGCTTTTCTCAATGGAAGGCCAATTAATATATCTGAGAAAACAGAAATTGAAAAATCAATAATAGGAATGGATTTAAGTTATAACGATAATGGAGGAAAATTTGGTTTTGAGATAATTCAGAAACTGTGGCCTGATATTCAAACGGTTAGAATAATCGGTTCTTCAGCCTTAGGAATTTCTTATGTTGCAGCAGGAAGAACAGACCTTTATTTTAACTATTATTTGAAGCCCTGGGACATAGCTGCAGGGATATTGTTGGTTGAAGAATCAGGCGGTGTTGCTACAGACAGAAAGGGGCAAAAAGCGAATTTATTTTCAGAAGGCATTATAGTATCAAACAAAACATTACATAGTTCATTTTTGGAAATCACCGACAAAATGAATTGGCGAGATTAAGACGGATTAAAAGTCAACATGGTGATGAATTGGAGAATTTCATCTGGCAAAAGAGGAGTAATTAGTTAATAGCCATGGGGTTTTACTAATAGAGAAAAACTACTGAGCGATTACCAGAATCAACGGCTAAAATTTACGGACTCGCCTGCGCAATCTACGAATACTTCTAGCTTTATCCATTCGTTCCTGTTCGCCTTTAGACCGGAAATACCTGCGGTTACGCAATTCTCTTAAGATGCCTGACCTTTGCATAGAGCTTTGGAACCTTTTTAATAAACTGTCAGGATCTTCTCCGTCTCTCAAAAATACACTTGCCAATTACAATCACCCCTAAACTATTTGAATCAAGTCTGATATACCAAAGCAATAATATCATATGGGGCTATACACGGCAATAAAATATAAACTAGCAAGTCTTAAGGCAATAACATGTTTATCTCGCGAGATTGATAATGTAAATGAAGATTGCCGATGATAAAATCGGAGCCATAATATGTCGCTACTTGGATTTAGGAACTGCCTGTATGAAAAACATTGTGGTCACAGGGGCTCGAGAGCACAACTTAAAAAACGTAGATGTTGCAATACCGAGAAATAAACTTGTTGTAGTAACAGGAGTGTCGGGTTCAGGAAAAAGTTCATTGGCCTTCGACACGATTTATGCTGAAGGGCAACGAAGATATGTAGAATCGCTTTCGTCTTATGCAAGACAGTTTTTGGGAAGAATGGACAAGCCCGACGTTGATAGCATTGAGGGTCTTTCTCCAGCAATTTCAATAGATCAAAAAGGCGTTTCCCACAACCCCAGATCCACAGTAGGTACTGTTACGGAAGTGTACGATTACCTGCGGCTGCTTTTTGCCAGGGCCGGCCGGCTTTATTGTTATCAGTGCAATCGGCTTGTAGAACCACAGACCATACAACAGATAGTAGATTCTATACTAAAACTGCCTACAGGAACAAAGTTCTTGGTGTTGGCACCACTGGTGAGGCGAAGAAAAGGCGAACATAAAGAAGTCTTTGAAATGATACGTAAAAACGGATACGTGAGGGCCAGGGTTAACGGAAAACAAGTTGATGCAACGAAAAACATAGATTTGGACAAACAAAAATGGCATTCAATTGAAGTTATAGTTGACCGACTAGTAATTGAAGAAGATATAGACCATAGCAGAATAGCTGATTCGGTAGATAATGCCATGGTATTATCAGAGGGGGTTGTGCAGATTGGCTTATCAGAAGGCACAGATATTGTGTATTCAGACAAATTTGCATGTGTGCCGTGCGGTGTAAGTTTTGAAGAAATAGAGCCGCGGACATTTAGTTTCAACAACCCTCATGGTGCATGCAGAGATTGTGCAGGGTTAGGTTATCGTCTAGAGGCCGACCCGGAACTTGTAATGCCAAACAACAACCTCTCAATATATGAAGGAGCTATACGGCCGTGGTCTAGAAACGGAAGCCTTAGTTCGTGGCATTTTAGCATAATGCGCTCCTTATCCAGCTACATGGGGTTTTCTCTTGATGACCCGATTAAAAACTTAAAACCGGAAGTGCTTGAATTGGTGCTTTATGGAAGTAACAAATTATCTGTGTCCGGGACACATATAAATCAAAAAGGGAAACAGATCCGGTTTTCTAAAATGTTTGAGGGAGTGATTCCTAACGTTGAAAGAAGGTTTAATGAAACAGGTTCTATGTATTCTCGGCGCGAACTTCAAAGATATATGGCTTCGAAAGAATGTCATTCATGCAAAGGAAATAGGTTGAAAAAGGAAGCCCTGGCAGTAAAAGTTAGAGGGTCAAATATAATCCAGATAACAGATATGTCTGTTAAATCAGCCTTGGAGTGGATTGATGAGACAGTAAGTATATCAGCAAACGGTAAAACCGAAGAAAAAAATCTTACGGAAAGAGAGAAAATAATAGCAAAGCAAATTTTGATGGAAATCAAAAGCCGGCTCGAATTCATGGTGGATATTGGACTTGATTATTTAACATTGAATAGGACATCTGCAACGTTGAGTGGTGGAGAAGCACAAAGGATAAGACTAGCTACCCAGATAGGGTCAGGATTAACGGGTGTCCTCTATGTATGCGACGAGCCTTCTGTAGGATTGCATCCTGCCGATGACGATAAACTAATAGGAACTTTGAAAAAACTCAAAAATTTAGGAAATACAGTTTTGATTGTAGAACATGATGAAGCGATTATGAAATCTGCTGACCACATAATAGATTTGGGTCCCGGCGCAGGTGAATCTGGCGGCAGAGTCATTGCTCAAGGTCCGTTGTCGCATATAAAAGAATCCGAAGAATCGATTACGGGACACTATTTGAGTGGCCAAAAATGCATAGCTGTTCCAGCTAAGCGGCGAGCCGGAAATGGAAAAACAATAAATATTTTAGGGGCTGAAGAAAACAATCTGAAGAACATCGATGTGGAAATTCCTTTGGGAAGACTTGTATGTGTGACAGGAGTATCGGGGTCCGGCAAAAGTACGCTAATTAACGAGGTCCTTTATAAAAGCCTGGCTCACGAATTGTTTGGAGCTCGTGACAAACCTGGGAAAAATCAAGCAGTGTTAAATATTCCGAACATAGATAAGGTTGTTAATATAGACCAATCGCCTATTGGAAGGACCCCTCGTAGCAACCCCGCCACATATACAGGAACATTTACTCCGATTAGAGAACTGTTTTCCAAAGTGCCGGAAGCTAGAATGCGAGGCTATAAGGCAGGAAGATTTTCATTCAATGTCAAGGGCGGCAGGTGTGAAGCATGTGCTGGAGATGGATATACCACAATTGAAATGCAGTTTCTTCCAGATGTAATAGTGGCCTGCGATATATGTAGTGGAGCTAGATATAGTAGAGAAGCATTAGAGATTGAATATAGTAAAAAAAACATAGCGCAAGTGCTTGATATGACGGTTGCCGAAGCGAAAGATTTCTTTGCCAATATTCCTGCAGTTAATAACAAGTTAAAAACAATGAATGAAGTTGGGCTAGGATACCTAAAATTAGGACAACCATCTACCCAGCTGAGCGGGGGAGAAGCACAAAGAATAAAACTGGCTACTGAGCTTTCTAAAAGATCAACAGGAAATACAATGTATATTCTTGACGAGCCAACTACAGGACTTTCGTTTCAGGATTGCGATATGCTATTGGCTGTTTTGCATAAATTGGTTGATTCAGGAAACTCCGTTGTATTGATA
>CAYRIG010000007.1:0-17666 GCA_964424315.1 uncultured Dehalococcoidia bacterium
CTTTAAATTTTTCACAGGACTCCATAATATAATTATTGGATTCTTTTGCGGAATCTAGGCCATACCATCCAATACCCATCACCACCGAACAATTTATTTGTTTTTCATCCATTACATCAATTAAATCAGCTGCAGTAATAATTTTTGAGTCTTCTCTAGAATATAAGGTTTCAAAAGCACTATCTTTTGCTAAATAGTTGCTCCTATTGCTTTTTACTTTTGGTGAAAAAATGTGTGTGTGGAAATCAATTCTCATACTTTATTATTTTTTACCTCTTAGCATTTGGATGCCAAAGACCTTTGAATATTTCTTTAGATATATCTTTATTAAAAGCGAACGTGATTTGACCAAATTGGATTATTGATGACATGCCTTTATACTGCAAAGAGTATAATAATTGTGCTAATTTAAATATAGATTTATTTCTTGGTACAAAGGAAGTAATTTTGATAAATATCGAAACAATTAGAAATAACCCTGAAAAAGTTAAAGCTAATTTAGCAAGACGCAGTGATAAATCTCCAATTGACGATATTTTATTGATGGATTCCAATAAAAGAGGTCTTATACATAAAGCAGATACTCTAAGAGCTAAAAGGAACCAAATAAGTAAAGAATTATCGGTTTTGAAAAATAAACCTCCTGAAATAATCGAAGATATGCGTAACGTAGGAAACGAGATCAAGAATATAGAATTCAAGGTAAAAGACATAGAAGCCAATCTTAATGAACTACTTTTGAATATACCAAATCTACCTGAAGAATCAGTCCCTTATGGCTTAGATGAGTCTGAAAATAACGTTATTAAAACCGTAGGTAATCCGAAAACACATGAATTTGCCACTAAACCCCATTGGGAATTAGGAGCTGATTTAGGAATTATAGATTTCAAATCAGGAGTTAATTTATCCGGTTCAAGGTTTTATGTATTGAAAGGCAAAGGCGCAACTTTACAAAGAGCTTTAATTCAATGGATGTTAAATTACCATATAACTGAACACGGTTACACAGAAGTATATCTACCCAATTTGGTAAAGAAAAACACAGCTATTAACAGCGGACAATTGCCAAAATTTTCTGACAATATGTACCGCGACGAGGAAGATGATCTGTGGCTAGTACCAACGGCGGAAGTTCCGCTAACAAGCCTACATCAGGACGAAACAATAGACGCTGAAACTCTTCCAATAAAATACCTTGCACATACTCCATGTTTTAGAAGAGAAAAGGCTTCAGCAGGTAGAGACACGCGAGGAATAAAAAGAGTTCATCAATTCGAAAAAGTTGAAATGTACAAACTATGCCCCCCAGAACAATCCGATGCAGAATTAAAATCATTGGTTGAAAATGCAGAAAGTATATGCAAAGCTTTAAATTTCCACTATCGAATTATCGAATTATGCACTGGAGATTTAGGATTCGCCGCCCAAAAAACTTACGATTTAGAAGTTTGGTCTCCCGGTTCAAAAGAATGGCTAGAGGTAAGTTCATGCTCAAATTGCGGAGATTTCCAGGCTAGAAGAACAAATATCAAATACAGAACTGATAAAAAAGATAAGCCGAAGTTCTTGAATACCCTCAACGGGTCTGGACTAGCAATTCCTAGGGTCCTCATAGCTATATTAGAACAGAACCAACAAAGCGACGGCACGATAAATATACCAGAACCTTTAAGAAAATATACAGGCTTCGACCAAATACCCTAAAAGTATTATATAGACCTGTTTCGATTGTAACCGTCTAACCAATTCTATTTATATCAGTCAACAAGCGATCTTCTAATTTCGATGTTCTTAATCCCTCTACAGAAACACCTGCAACATAATTAGCAAAAACTGCAGCCTGCAAAAAATCGAAGGTTTGAAAATATTTCAGCATATAGGCAGTTGCAAAAATGTCACCTGCCCCTATTGAATCTATTTCAGCAACTTTTATGCCAGGTACATGATACCATTTATTACCAACGTTTAAATTACAGCCACCGTAGCCTATAGTTACAACTAAAACCTCGACTTGGTTCTTCCAATCTTCCAATACCGACCAGTCATTAACATCCTCCTTAGAAATGATTGCAATATCCACATATTGTAATATCTGGTCAAGGTCGATTTTCTTTTTATTAACCGAACCGGCTTTATCAACCTGGCGAAGCCATCCTTGTAAATTAGCAACTACTAGATTAGTTTCGAAAAGCGATACAATGTCTATTCCTATTTCATTAATCACTGGTGCCAAAAATACAAGATCAGCATTGCGGAATTTTTTTGGGACGTCCCTGCCTGCAATATGAGAAGCAATACTTTTTACTACTTGTTTTCTTTTCCCAAACTCATAATAATTTACAAAAGTCGTTGTCGAACTAGAGTTAACTACATTTACATTAAATTGATCACCTAAAAGTGGAGTGAACATGTTCTTATTGTAACTGGTTACAATATTGGCTTTCCGCTTCAGAATCCTTAATAGCTGTGAAGCAAAAAATATACTTCCGCCTAAGTGAACTCCATACGCATCTTCATCTAGGGTTATATGACCAACAAGCAATATCTCTGGGGATTTAGTATTCTCCATAAACACATAAGTTTATTCGGCTGGGTTGATTGTTACCTTACGAGAATCTCCTCTTCCTGAACTCTCTGAAAAGACTCTTCGATCATCCGCTAATGTTACATGAATTATTCGACGTTCATTAGCAGGCATAGGTTCTAGAGTAATCGAATCCCCTGTGTCTACAACTTGCCCAGCAACCTTGTGTGCGAGATTTGCCAATGAATCGTATCTTCGGCTTTTATATCCAGCTACGTCTAAATCTATGCGCACATGGTCTTCTAATTTATTACTAGCAATCATTGCAGCTATAAATTGGAGTGATCGTAGAGTTTGACCTTTCCTTCCAATAAGTAACCCGGCATCATCTCCATCAATTTCAAACGAAGGACCGCCGACGTCATCATTATGTGCATTAATTAAATTAATAAAAACTGAAACGTCCATCCTCGCTATTAATTTTTGAAGTGCTTCAGTGGCAACTTTGACCAAGTCAGTAGGTTTTTCCACAATGGTAAGTACAACTTTTGCAGATTCACTACGTATTCCAAGAATACCTGTTTTGCCTTTACTAACGACCTCTATTTCTACTTCTGTTCGATTTACGTCGAGTTCGTTTAATCCTACTTCTATCGCTTCTTCTACTGTCTTCCCCGAGGTCTCTATCCTCCTCATTTGATATCTCCTCCTTATTGACAACAATTTCTTCGTCATTATTGTCAATTTGATTTTTTCTAATATTCAATAACTTAAATAAAGGATCCCATCCGGTAATGAATCCTTGTATCAATATACCAATCAAATTTGACATAATCCAATATAATGCTAGTCCATTCTCAAAATTTAAAGTAAAGAATCCAAACATTGCTGGCATCATCCAAAGCATTAATCTATTGGTGGATTCTTGTTGAGGAGTAGTTGCAACACTACTACTCATTTTTTGCATAAGCCAAGTTGACACGCCAACTAAAATTGGCAAAAGATATGGATACGGCGAATTCCTGGAGTATTCTCCTAAATCCATCCACAAAAATGCACTATCTATTGGTATAGCAGAATGTACTTGAGGTAACCAGGAATAAAGTTTTTCAGACAATTCGCTTAATTTTTCAGGCGTTGATATTAAAGTCGCCCGTAATGACCAAAACAATCCAAAAAATATGGGCATTTGAACAATCATCGGCCCCAAACAACCTAATGGACTCATACCCTTATCTCGATACATTTTCATTATTTCTTGCTGTTGTTTAGCTTTATCTTCAGGGTATTTTGCCTGTATGATCTTCATCTTTGGAGCAAGATCCGACATAGCTTTCATTTGACGACTCTGTTTTAGAGTTAAAGGAAATAAAATCAATCTTATTAAGCAGGTGAAAACAATTATACTGATGCCAAAATTATTGAAAAATATCGAGTACAATAAAACCAAGCTATTTATCATAGGCTTGGTTATTACTGCTTCCCAAATTATCCCTAACAATTCCATCTTGATTTCCTACACAGTTTCTATTTAACTAATTTTGATGAGACTATTTGCATAATTCAACACACATCAACAAGACCGATCGAATTCTCTTGGTACAGGATCTTCTTGATCAGTATAATGTACCCATTCCTCATTTAAATTCCCATTTGCACTAACAATAATTCCTCTAATTGAACGATCATCCCCACTAATAAAAACCATGTTGCCATTGGAGACTAAATTAGATTTCAGTTTTATATCTAATTTACATTGCCTCATATTTTGACCATCTGATAGGTTTACTGTTCTTAATCTCCCATCACTTGAAGAAAACACTAATTTATCATGCACTATTACCGGAGATCCAACAATTGAATTTTCAACGTCTAAATTCCATTTAAGGCTCAAGTCAACTTTATTTAAAGCATAAATATTTCCATTTAAAGAACCCACAAATATTGTTTCTCCATCAGAAATCGCTCCTCCCCAATACCATCCTTCAGCATCTGCAAATCTAGATGTTTCTAATCCCGTTTGAGCGTCTACACCATAAAAAACACCATCAAATGAGCCTATATAGATAGTTTGGTCAACTATTAAGGGTTTTGATACTATTGCTGCATTAGTTTTAAAAGGCTTATCCCAAAATAAACTACCATCATTAGTATTGAGGGCATACAAATTTTTGTCTAGTGAACCGAAATAAACTATTGAACCATCGGAAACGGGAGTTGTCCAAATTTTGTTAGATGTTGAAAATTCCCATGACTTAGTAAATTGCTCTAATTCATAAGCATATAATTTCCCATCTGATGAAGGTACTAATAAATTATCTTCAATTAATGAAGCACTACCAACGATAGGATCGCCTTTCCCAATCCTAATATCTGATTCTAATGTGGCACTTATCTTACCACCAACATCTTCAAGCTTAACAATATATAATTTCCCATTATAGCTAGTGAAATAGATTGCTCCATGAGCACAGTCTTTACAATCTCTATTGACAATAGGTTCACCGTAAAACGCTATATTGCGGTCTTCATCATTATCAAAATTATGAACCCATACCAATTCTCCAGTATCTACACTCAATGATCTAATATCTTGGTCCATTGTGCCAATATAAAGGTTTTCTCCAACGATTACGCCAGCAGGTAATCCAATCGGCGCACTACTACCCACACAAGATAAAGAAGCCGTTGATAAGAAAAAGACAAATACAAGAATAAAGTAAATAGTTAGCCGCTCTTTAATATAACTAAAATCCCTATTTGCACTTAAATAAAACTTTTTCATTTTAAAATCAAATTTTATGGTACTGGATCTAAACCACTACTTCCAAAAGGATTACACCTAGTAAGTCTTTTAATCGTAAGCCATATACCAATCAAGAAACCATATTTTTCAAAAGATTGAATCGAATATTCTGAACAAGTTGGAGTATAACGACAAAGACTTGGTAAATAGGGTGAAAATATTCTTTGATAGAAACGGATAGCTCCTAATACAATTTTATTCACGTGATAAGATCCTTATAATTATCGATTAAACATCTTCTGAAATACCAGCTTTGTTCGTCAAATTAAAAATCGAATGACTTAATTCTTTATAACTAGCAAATGAAGCTTTCAATCTTGCTACTACTAAAATATCCACTCCGGACACAATATTTACTAACGACAAAATCGCCCTTAATCTGCGTTTAATTTTATTTCTAATAACTGCATTTCCAACTCTTTTACCTACAGACAATCCAATTTGAGTCGCCTGAGAGTTATTTTTATTGACAAAAATAACTATAAATTGATTTTTGAAAACGAAACCTCTTTGGCGAGTCTTAGCAAAATCTTCAGGTTTGGTGATTGAACTATAACGAATTGTATTCACACTATACAGTTAATTTATATCTGCCTCTAGACATTCTTCGTTTAAGAACATTTCTGCCGTTCTTTGTTGCCATACGAGACATAAAGCCATGCACTCTCATTCTTCTTCGTTTTTTAGGTTGGTAAGTTCTCTTCATTATTCTTTTTTAGCCATAATTTAATCCAAACTGTAATTATATATACATTATCCAAAAAGTTCAATTTCCAGAAATGTCCTAAAAATTCAACTTTTGTTTTGAGTCATATAAGATATCACTTCATTTTGCTTGGTAAAAAGCTGCTCAATTCCGTTAGAGGCAACATATAGCACCTCTTCTAATAATTTCTTGGAATAAGGACGATGCTCCGCGGTACCTTGCACTTCTATAAAATCGCCGTTCTTATTCATAACTATATTGAAATCTGCATCTGCCTGGGAATCTTCTTCATAACACAAATCTAGCAGTACTTTGCGTTCTAGTATTCCAACACTAACGGCTGCAACTTGACTAATTGCAGGCATCTTATCAAGTTTATTCTTTTTAACTAAATCAACAATTGCTAAGTACAAAGCAACATAGCCTCCAGTTATAGAAGCGGTTCTTGTCCCTCCATCCGCCTGAATAACATCACAATCAATTAGAATTGATCTTTCCCCAATTGAGTTTAAGTCTACAGATGTTCTAAGGCATCTGCCAATCAACCTTTGTATTTCATGGGTTCTACCCTTTTTAATGTTTTCACGCCTAGTTCGAGTTAGAGTTGCACGAGGCAACATGTTATATTCAGCAGTAATCCATCCTTTATTTTGGTCCTTAAGAAAATTGGGAACGGTCTCTTCTACGGAAGCAGAACATATCACATGAGTTTCTCCTGTTTTAATTAAAACCGACCCTTCTGCATAACTTTGAATACCCAGATTCATCTCTACCGGCCTTAGTTCATTATGTAACCTTTGATCATTTCTATTCATTATCTTGCTCTCTAATCACTTGATTTAAAATCCTATTCAATAATTTTTCGCCTATAGATTTTGTAAATCTCCTTTCAATATTTCCATTTTTATCCAATATGATGGTCGTTGGCAACTCAATAATGTTCAAATCAATCGATAACTTATTGCCTGGATCCAATCCTAAATAATAGGTAACCCCCGTGCTATCAGCAAATTCTTTAGCATCGTTGAGATTCAAGTCCTGAGATATACCTATAAATACAACATCCTGGTCTTTATACTCCTTCCAAGCCTTTTCGAAATAGGGCATTTCCCATCTACAAGGAGGACACCAAGAAGCCCAGAAATTCAATAATACCACCTTGCCTTTTAAATCAGATATCTTTATTTGTTCTCCTGAGAACAAACTGATTTCAACACTTGCAAATTCAGAAAGGCTCGGTTTTTCGTTGTTTTCAGTTATTTCTACATTTGAGGTTTGATTAGCTCGACTTAAACCACATCCTCCAACTGACGCGATTAATACTAACATCATCATTACAACAACTAATATTTTAAATTTGTAACCCACTATCATAACTACGTTGCCTGACTTGTTTAAAGCCAATAATATTTGTTGCCAATTTTGCAGGTTAGCTTCCTATAAATTCTATAAGAATACCTTCAGGACCCTTAAGTACTAAAGCACCTTTTGGTTTAATTGGAACATCCCCAAGAAACTCGTATCCTTCCGATTCCAATGTTTTATATGTCTCGCATATATCGTTCACGTATAATGTGATCCATCTGACTCCTTGAGATATTCCTGAATGATGATTTGCTGAACTTACTTCGATGGAATCAAATTCTAAAAGCTTGATCTTTGTATCACCTATCACAAACCGTGTTTGGGTAAAACCTACTGGTGCTAATCCCAAATTATTTGCAGTGGACTTGTCTACTTCAAATTCCGCCACAACATCTAATCCCAACATTTTTTCAAAAAAATATCTTGTTTTAACAATATCTGAACATGTAATAGCAATATCAATATTCTCGCTTTTAAGATTAACCATAATATCCTCTATTCTTTTAATAATGAATTAAACCTATTTATAAAGGTTTAAAATAAATTTCATTTTTACAACCAAATTCTATTTCTACATCCATACCGATAAATGGTTTTTTTGAATCACAATATTCGGTCAAATTAAGAACTGCAGGAATATTCACTTCTTCATCCAGCGATATTATACAAGTCCAATAAGGATTATCAGCCCCAAATCCTGATTTAGACATTGTAGAAGGAACTACTGCGACTTCTGTAACCCCAATAATTACTCCTTTACCCTCAAATTCAACATTGTTTAAATTATCATTATTACAAGTGACACAAATCGGTTTGGGGGGTAAGAATTTGATATTACATTTTGAACAAAATGTACCAATAATCTTTTTATTTGATAATTCGTTTTTGTATGAAGCAATCAATTTCCACTCATTTACAAATATTTTTAATCTCTGAATTCTGTAAACTATGTTAAAAATGAAATTACAATCATTATAAATTATAATACTATTTTTAATATAACCAAGTAGATGTCTAGCATCTTGATATTATGCTAAATATTAAAGGAACGCTCATCAATATGCTGAAAAATTCTTTAAAAAAAGCTGTTGTTGTTTTAGGTGGCGATCTAACGATAGGATCCTGGGTGAAAGATATTTTGAAATCCTGCGATATTATCATAGCTGCAGATAACGGTGTTTCTCATTGCCTAAAATTAGATGTTGAGCCCAACATATGTATTGGTGATTTTGATTCCATTTCAAATAAAGATTTGAATACTGCAAAAAAACTTGGATGGGAAATTAAACGCTTCCCCGAAGATAAGAACAAAACAGATGGTCAATTAGCAGTAGAGGAGGCTATAAATCTAGGTGCTGAAACAATCAATATAATTGCAGGGGTTTATGGCAGTTCTAGATTTGACCATGGTATAGGCAACATACTCCTATTGGCTTCAGAGTTTCTTGCATCCAAAGACGTCAGGCTAGTTGAAAAAAATATTGAAATCTCTCTTATAAATTCTAACAGAACCCGCATCTTAGAAAACCATAAAGATTCAATCGTTTCCTTAATCCCTTTAACCAATCTAGTAGAGGGCATTAGAACTAAAGGCTTAAAATACAATTTATTTGCTGAAAATTTAAATATAGGTCAAACAAGAGGAATCAGTAACATCGTAATAGATGACAATAGTGAAATATCAGTCTCCAATGGTATGTTGCTAATAATTTTAGAAAATACAAATCCAGCCTGAGAGACTTAGACCCATTATAGGATGAGTAACAAAGGTGATTCTAAAACTTTTTTCAATTCACCCACAAATTTTGCACCTTCTGCCCCATCGACGACTCGGTGATCACAGGATAAAGTAACATTCATAGTCTGTTCAATCACTATTTCCCCATTTTTGGCCACTGGTCTTGGCTTTACAGAACCTACTGCCATCATTGCAGCTTGTGGAGGAAGAATTATTGCCACAAAATTATCAACATCAAACATGCCCAAGTTACTGATACTGAAAGTAGCTCCGGTATATTCTTCGGGTGTCAATTTGCCACTTTGAGATCTCGCTATCAAATCCTTTGTTGATTGAGCTATTTCAACAATAGATTTATTTTGACAACTAGTAACTGCAGGAACTATTAATCCATCTTCAGTTGCAATAGCAATCCCTATGTTTATTTCATCATTAAATTGTATCCCTTCATTGATGAAAGATGCATTGAATTTAGGGGATTTCTTCAACGTTTCAGTAACTGCACGTATAACCAAGTCGTTTACGCTAACTTTTATACCTTGATCTTGCAGCGTTTCATTAATTTGGGATCTAACATTCATCAATTTGGTCATTTCAACTTCTACCGAAACATAGAAATGCGGAGCATTCGTTTTACTAGCTACGGTAACCCGAGCTATTTGACTGCGCATTTTATTCAACGGAACAAACTCTTGACCTTTTGTTGATATTGGATCGGTTTCAACTTTTGATTGAACAATATCAGGTACTGTCGCAGTCGTAGACGGTATGCTGTCAGTGGCTTTTGCACCAGCTTTGATTATATCGTTTTTGGTAATCCTTCCACCAGGACCTGTTCCTATAACCATTGCAAGGTCTATATTCTGCTCTGCGGCTAATTTACGTGCAATAGGTGAAGCTTTTATCTCACCTGTAGGAACAGAAGATATTTCCTCAGTTTTCATGTCTTGGATGGTGTTTAGGCTTACACCCTCAACGCCATCAGCTTCCTTATCATCAGATTCTTGTTTGTCATCAATTTGTAAACCTCCTATATCCTCTCCAGGTTCACCAATTACAGCTATTGCTTCTCCCACTGGCACACTGGTTCCTTCATCAACTAAAAGTTTCAATACTGTTCCCGCAGCTGTTGCCTCTATTTCCACAACAGCCTTATCTGTTTCCACTTCGGCTATTAGTTCTCCTAAGGTAACAGAATCATCTTCCGATTTAAGCCACCTAACCAAAGTACCTTCTTGCATATCATAGCCCATTTGGGGCATTTTCAATGGAGTTGCCAGAACTCACCTCTCTAAAAATATATACCTAGTATCTTATCAATATCTTATATTCCATACAATCTTCGAACTGCTTCTATTATCTTATCTGAATCAGGTATTGTTGAGGCTTCCAATGTCCCATTGTAAGGGGCAGGAACATCTAGCCCTGAAACTCTACCTACAGGTCCATCTAGATAATCAAAGCATTCTTCCTGTACGCTACTCACCAATTCGCCCGAAAATCCACCTGTTTGCCAAACTTCTTCTACGATAACAATCCTATTTGTTTTCTTAACAGAGTCAAATACAGTCTTTGTGTCCAGAGGTCTAAGGGTTCGCAGGTCAATCACTTCTGCAGAAATCCCCATATTTTCAAATTTTACTGCTGCTTCAAGACATTCATGAACCATTTTAGAATAACCAACCAATGTGACATCAGTACCAGTTCTCTTAACAGCCGCTTGGCCAAAAGGTATTGAATAATAATCTTCAGGTACTTCGCCGTTGACCCCATAAAGCAAAGCATGTTCAGCAAAAATAACTGGGTCATTATCTTCTATGGATGTCCTTAATAAACCCAAGGCATCATATGGGTCTGATGGAACAACCACTTTTAAACCTGGGACTGAAGCCAACCAACCTTCAAGAGATTGAGAATGAGTAGCAGCCAATTGAGCCCCTCCTCCCGTAACCGTTCTTATTACCAAAGGAACAGATATTTGTCCGTTTGACATATAACGTAACTTAGCTGCATGATTAACAACCTGGTCGATTGCCATTAGGAGAAAATTTATTGTCATGATTTCGACTATTGGCCGTAATCCTACCATTGCAGAACCTATACCACATCCAACTATCCCTGCTTCTGAGATAGGGGTGTCTTTTATCCTATCTTCTCCGTATTTTTCGAAAAATCCTCTAGTCACAGCGTAACTACCTTGGTATTTACCAATATCCTCTCCCAACAAAACCACTCGCTGATCATTGTCCAAAGCTTCAGTTAACCCATATGACAAAGCCTCACGTAATCTCATTTCAGACATAATCGCACCTAATCAAATTAAATGTTTTCATAAATATTATCGTACAGTTGACTCATGCCGGGTTCATCACTTTCATTGGCAAAAGCAATTGCATCGTCTACCTTTTCTTGTACTTCCTTATCTATTTTTTCTAAATCGGCTTCTTCAAAAATATTATGGGTGATAGCTAATTTAGCTAAATTGTCAATCGGATCCTTTTCTTGCCACTCAACGACCTCACTAGAATCTCTATACGCAGAGGGGTCAGCCATTGAATGCCCTCTAAACCTGTAAGTTTTCGCCTCTAAAAACAATGGTCCTTCTCCACTTCTTAATTTCTCAAGTGCTATATCTACATAATGTCTGACTTCTATAACATCCATCCCATCAACCTGCAATGTACCCATCTTATAAGAATCAGCGACTTTGTACATATCTGAACCCGCAGCATGCGTTCGAGAAACATGTGAACCCATCCCATAAAGATTATTTTCCAAAACAAAAAGTACTGGTAGCTTCCAAACTGCAGCTAAGTTCATGGCTTCATGAAATTCACCTTGATTAACAGCTCCATCTCCAAAAAAGCATAATACTACGCTATCTTTATTTTGCTGTTTTATACCAAATGCCAAACCGACAGCTATTGGAAGATGTGCCCCGACAATAGCATGCCCACCCATGAATCCTTTTGAAACATCAAACAAATGCATAGACCCACCTTTGCCTCCACTGCATCCGGTAGCTTTGCCCATTAATTCAGCCATAACAGCACCAACATCTAATCCTCGTGCCAATGCGTGTCCATGGTCTCTGTAATGGGTAATTATATAATCATCGTCCCGCAAAGCAGAAATCGCACCAGTAGCAATAGCTTCTTCGCCTATATAGAGATGCAAAAATCCTTTGATTTTTTGCTCCATATAAAGTCTGCCACATTGTTCCTCAAATCTTCTAATAAGCAACATGTTTCTGTAAAACGCAGGAACATCTTCTTTGTATTTATTCCAAACATCTGTTGCATCGCCCTGAGGATCTTGAAATTTATCTAACAAATCATTTCCTTTTGAGTATTATTACCAACCTTAAATATGAACCGCCCCACCTTGAGCGTCTAAAGCAGCCTCTTTAATTGCCTCTGATATTGTAGGATGGGGATGGGTAAGCCAACCTAATTCTTCTGTAGTACTTTCTAACATGCGCGCCATACCAATCTCTCCAAGTAGTTCTGTAACTTCAGCACCTATCATATGAACTCCCAAAATATCTCCTATCTCTTTTTCAGCTACTACTTTCACGATACCTTCAGTTTCACCCATGGCAATAGCTTTACCAGAAGCAGAAAGTGGGAATCTACCAATATTTAATTCATACCCTTTCTCACGAGCCTGATTTTCAGTCAAACCAAAACTGGCAACCTGCGGATGACAATAAATCGCTCTAGGCATCAAATCATAGTCAAGTCCAATAGGTTCAAAACCGGCTATACTCTCTACAACAAAAACACCTTGTGTTGATGCTACATGAGCAAGCAACATTTTCCCAGTCACATCACCAATGGCATAGATTCCTGGTATATTAGTTTGCATGTTAGAATCAACATTTATATAGCCTCTGTTTATATCTACGCCAATCCCTTCCAAGCCCAGCTCCTCAACATTCCCTGTCATACCTACAGCAACCAATACTCTACCCGCCTTTATTATGTCGGTTTCCTGATTTTCCAAAACGGTTACAGTAGCTTCACCGTTTTCAACCTGTACACTTTCAAATTTTGTATTAGTTTTAACTTTGATACCATGTTTTTCAAGCGATTTCTGCAGATAAGCACTGATTTCTTCATCTTCAGTTGGAACTATTCTTGATTCTAATTCAACAATAGTAACTTGTGCTCCGTATTGTGAATAAACATAACCAAATTCTACCCCAACGGCTCCACCACCTATTATTACAATGCTTTCTGGAACATCTTTAAACTCAAGTGCCTCTCTACTTGTGATAATAGTTTTGCGATCTATATCCAAGCCCGGTATGTTCCTAGGCCTGGCTCCAGTCGCTATTATTATATTTTTACCAACATGTTTCTCATTACTATTTACGAGGTTAACTGTATGTTTATCCTCTAAAATCGCCACATCTTGAAAACAATCCACATTGTTTTTTTTCAACAAAAATTCAACACCTTTCGTGAGCTTTCTAACCACCTTTCGACTTCGGTCTATTGCTTTACCAAAATCATAATTGATTCCCGAGATCTCAATTCCGAACTCATCAGCTCTTCCCAGCAAATTAATAATTCCTGCATTTCGAATTAAAGACTTTGATGGAATACAGCCCCAATTAAGACACACACCCCCAATATCCGATTTTTCGACAACGGCAGTTTTCATGCCTAGTTGGGCTGCCCTTATAGCAGCAACATAACCACCCGGGCCACTACCTATAACAATAAGATCATATTCGGCCAATTATATTCTCCTTGATAACATCCTAATGTTTTGAATACTCCATTTTAATTAAACGTTGTATTGAATTCTTGTGCAACTTAAGATTTGTTACTTTTATATATTACAAAACACCACCACAAATTAGAAAGCATTGTAAATGCAAATGTTAAATGCTATTATGTTTTGCGCAACTAATCCGACAGGAACGGTGAGCATTTTGTTTGCAAGATTATATTGCTTTTATATAATTAATTCAAATTTTAATCTCATAAATGAACTATTTGAACCTTCCTGTAATCGGAAGGTTTTTCTTTTTTAACTAAATAATTAAACTTAGGAAAGTGGAAAGGTAACATGAGATTATCAAACGAATCACCTATAGGTTTCATTGGCGCTGGAAAAGTTGGAACCTCATTGGCTATTGCGTTACATGAAGTGGGTTATAAGGTGACTGGAGCTTACAGTAAATCTATCGGCTCGGCGAACAACTTATCTAAAGCAATACCAAATTGCAGAACTTATTCCTATATAAAAGATATCGCCTCTAATTGTGAGATTTTATTCATTACAACACCAGATGATAGTATCGAATCAACAGCTAATTCATTCGAACCTAATTCGCATAACAGCCTAGTCCATTGTTCTGGAGCGAAAACCATTGATGTTTTTACTTCTGCAATTTCCAAAAATATCCAGGTTGGTTCTTTCCACCCCATGCAAGCTTTTTCATCTATAGAAAACGGAGTGAAAAGTATACCTGGAACTACTTTTGGGATTGAAGGAACAGGGGAAATTCAAAATTATCTGAGTGAGATTGCTATACAACTGAAAGGAACACCAGTTTTTATTCAGTCGCAACATAAAGCTCTATATCACCTTTCAGGAGTTATGTTAGGCAACTTATTAGCTAGCCTTGCAGCTATATCTGCAAATTTATGGAACCAAATGAATATAGATGTAGATACCGCTCTTGAGGCCTTGACCCCTATGATCAGCCAGGTGGCAGTTAATTTACAATCATCAGGTATACCCCAAGGAATTGCCGGCCCATATGTAAGGGGAGATGTAGGCACAATTAAATCTCACTTAGAAGCCTTGGTTAAGTATTCTCCCAACCTTCTACCTTTATATTGTGAACTAGCTTTGGCAGGACTACCATACGCTCAAATGAACGGACTTAACAAAACAAATCATTTAAGTATCAAAGGATTGCTAGAAACCTATAAATCATATCCTAAAATTGCGGACTAGTATAACTTTGAAAAAATTCTAAGGAGTTCTTACATGAGACTCACTATAAACGAATTACAAGAGTTGAAAAACCAAAACATTCCTATCCCTATGATAACTGCATATGACTATACTACTGCCGGAATTGTGGAGTCGTCAGGAATTCCGATAATCCTTGTAGGAGATAGTTTAGGGCAAGTTGTTTTAGGATACAAAACAACAGTTCCTGTTACCATCGAACAAATTATCCACCATACTACAGCAGTGGTAAGAGGTACCAAGAAAGCCCATATTGTAGCCGATATGCCATTTATGAGTTTTCAATCCGACTTAAAATCGGCAGTCGCTAACGCGGGTCAAATATTAAAACGGTCAGGAGCTCAATCTGTGAAAATTGAGGGTGGAAGCCACATGGCGAAAACAATCAAAACGCTTGTTGAAATTGGGATTCCAGTTATGGGTCATATTGGTTTAACACCTCAATCATACAACCAACTTAGCGGCTACAAAGTTCAGGGGAAATCACTAAAAGAAGCCAGCCAGCTAATTGCAGATGCAATCAGTGTACAAGAAGCAGGAGCATACGGAGTAGTATTAGAATTAATTCCATCGGAGATCGCGAAAATTATTACCGGTAAATTAGATATACCAACAATAGGCATTGGTTCAGGAGAATATTGTGACGGCCAAGTACAGGTAATTAATGATGTTTTGGGCATGGATTCAAGTTTCCAGCCAAAACACTCGAAACGGTATACAGATTTATCATCAATAATCGGGGAAGCGATAAAGTCTTACGGTGAGGAGGTTCGGGACGGAAAGTTCCCGACTGAAATTGAAAGTTTTTCACTCCCAAAGGACGTTTACAATAATTTAATAAATGAAATACAGGATTAAATGACAACCCGATGGAGATCGTGACTACAATAGAACAGTGCATTCAACTCCTTGAAGGATGTTCCCGACCATTGGGTCTAGTACCTACAATGGGAGCAATACATAACGGGCACAAAGAATTAATAAAAACAGCATCCATAAATGATTCAACTGTGATAACCAGTATATTCGTTAATCCGATTCAGTTTGGACCCAACGAAGACCTTGATAATTATCCTAGACGAGTTGATTCAGATTTAGAAAAACTAAAAGACCTTGAAGTAGATGCGGTTTTTCTACCTTCACCAGAAGAAATTTATCCCAATAATTTCTCAACTTCAATAAATGTCGGGAGTATATCGAGCGTATTAGAAGGACGATCTAGGCCTGAACATTTTAATGGCGTTGCAACAATAGTATGTAAGCTACTACTAATAATAAACCCAGATCATGCTTATTTTGGTGAAAAAGATGCTCAGCAATGTTTAGTCATTGAAAAAATGGTTCACGACCTGAATATAAGAACCAAAATATTGAAAGTCCCTACAGTTCGTGAAACCGATGGTCTAGCAATCAGCAGCCGCAACATGTATCTTTCTAAACCAGAACGTGATTCAGCTACGATTATTTACAAATCTCTTTCTCTTGCTCGCGAGCTTCATTCTCAAGGAATCAAGAATGCTAGTTTTATAAAAAACTCAATGTCGGAACTGATTAATTCTGTTCCATTCACCAAACAGGATTATATTAGTATTTCTGAACCATCTACTCTCAAAGAATTAGATTTGATAGATTGTGATGCTCTTATATCAGTGGCGGTTTTTGTCGGCAAAACTCGACTTATCGACAATATATTCTTAAAAAGCACCGATTAATATTTAACTTTTTTTACCAAGTCTACATTTGATATAGAAGGTTGTATTGAACCGTTCTCCATTTCCCGTGTTAATTGAACTATTGATTGATTTACAGGGGTAGGAATATTCACCTGTTTTCCTTTATTGACTATATACCCGTTTAAATAATCAACCTCTGTAGATCTTCCCTTTAAAAGATCCTGTGAAAGGGAGGGTCTACCAGTACCTACAATTTTACCGGCTTCTATAATTAGCTCCTCTACTGTTTTCTTTACTTCATTGTTTTCAAGAGCTTGAGGGAATAAATTAGCAGGAACCATACCAATTTTTTCTATCTCTACCCCTAGCGCATTCCCAACATTAACCAATTCAGCTGCTATTTCAATTGATAATGCGCGAATTTTGGGCTTTAGGCGTAATTCTGCAGACTTGAGTCCAGTTAATCCAGCTAAAGCGTTGTTCATTGAGTTAGTAGCCAGTTTTGCCCATCTTTCGCCCCATAAATTGGTGGTTGTTTTTGTTATGCCACCGTCATTCATAATTTCAGACAACTGCTCTAATCTTTTAGTTACTAATCCACTAGGCTCCCCAATTGTGAAAGCAAGTTTTTCGATTGAACTTGTTCTTTCAACGTGGCCTGCTGTATACATACCTGCACCTAAGGTTACAATACATCCAACTACTTTTGACCAACCTAGAACACTAGCAATGGTGTCTTCATTGATACTGTTTTGAGCAGAAACCACAAAGCCATAGGAAGCAATATGAGGTTCAATAAACTTAGATGCCCAGGCAGTATCATATGATTTCAGTGACAAAATCACTATGTCAAATTC